>JBBIOI010000016.1:0-41058 GCA_037443425.1 Deltaproteobacteria bacterium | reverse complement strand
TGTCTTCCATGTTATTAATAAAAAAAGCCACTTTTTTTCCCTTCTTGGGATAACCTTCGTGGCTAAGAAAATAATAAATTGGATTGAATATATTTGTCAAGGTGGCAATGAGGGGGTAAAAGGTCTGATAAACAATTTAAAAATCTCTTCAGGTGGGATAAAAACCCATAGTTTTTTCTTATTGAATTTCTACAACGAGATTGTACCGTAATTCTTAAAATAAATGAAACCTTTCGGCAAGCCACAAGGGCTTGCCCTACGAGAAATTAAAAGAATCTAAAGCGTAGGGCAAGGACTTGTCCCTTGCCATATTTGGTTTCATCATTAATAAACATTGAAAACCCGCATTCGAAGGGTTTTGAACCTTACCCCTACAGTCTTTCAATTACTTTTTCAGAGGTCTTGCAATCTCTTTTTTGAATATTAAAATAAAATTTTTTTGGAAAATGGTTTTAAAATAGTTTATAAAAGATTTATTTAAAAAATTCTGAATAGGAGGGAAAGATGAAGAAGATTGACTTTGAATCTCATTTTGCCACTGAAGAATGGGTTGAGGCCATGTTTAAAAATGAGAGATATCCAAGATATGTAAGGGATCAAGAAACAAAGTCTTGCAAGATTCAGTGGTCTTCTCAGGATGTCGAACCCATTGGTGATATACTACTTAAGAGATTATTAGACCTTGGTGAAGGAAGAATTAAAACCATGGATGAAAATGGGATAGATATGGAGGTTTTGTCATTAACAATACCTGGTGTCGATTTAATGGAACCTATAGTTGCCAAAGGGCTTGCCAAGAAAATTAACAATCATATCTCAGAAGTTATTAAAAAATATCCAGAACGTTTTATAGGTTTTGCTACACTTGCTCCTCAAATCCCAGAGGAAGCAGCAGATGAGCTTGAAAGGGCCGTGAAAGAATTGAACCTTAAAGGTTGGAAGACCCATTCAAATTATGGTGAAGATTATCTGGATAACAAGAGATACTGGCCAATCTTAGAAAGGGCAGAGCATCTTAATGTCCCCATCTATCTTCATCCATCCTACCCTTCTATACCTCAATTGAAAACACCATATGGTTGGGCACTTTCAGGTGCACCTTTTGGATTTGGAGTTGAAACTGCCATATGTATGATGAGGCTTATTCTCAGTGGTGTTTTCGATAGATTTCCAAATCTAAAGATTATTCTTGGCCATCTTGGAGAGGGTTTACCATTTTTATTTGCCCGTATGGATTATCCTTATATAATCCCATGGTTTGATCCCAAAGCAAGACCAGGACTTTCAAAAAAACCAAGTGAGTATTTTAGGAGCAATATTTTTGTCACTACAAGTGGAAACTACTTTAAACCTGCATTTATGTGCACCTACGAGGCAATGGGAGTGGATAGGATATTGTTGGGTACAGATTATCCTTATGAAGACCCCAAGGTTTGCATAAGATTCATCGAAGGTTTAGGACTGACAGAAAAAGATAAGGAGAAGATATATAATAAAAACGCACTCCAGCTTGGTATTAAAATTTAAGAGAAGAGATTAAGGATTAAAAAATTTCTTTATCGAGTTGACAATTGAAGTGGCAATTTTTTCCTGAAAATCGTTTTTATTAAGGAGCTTTTCATCTTCTTTATTTGTTATATAGGCCATTTCGATTAGGACTGATGGGATATCAGGCGCTCGAAGGACAATAAAATTTGCCTGTCGATAAGTCTGATATTTTAGTTGATTTATTTTCTTTATTTCATCAAGTGCAAGTTCAGCAAAGCGAAAGCTCTCCTTCATCGAATTGTTTTGCATTAAATCCAGAAGGATTTGATTTAGATTAGGGTCTTTGCTCAATGAAACAGGTCTTAAAAATGCTCCTCCCAAGATATTTGACATATTTTCTCTATTCGCCAAGATTTTTGCTGCCTCATCAGTTGCACCTGTTAAGGAAAGGCAATAGACTGAAGAACCTCTCGCCCTTGGGTTAAAACTTCCATCTGTATGGAGGCTCACAAAAAGATCTGCCTTATATTCCCTTGCGATTTTAACCCGTCCCTCCAATGGGATAAAATAATCTCCTTTGCGTGTTAAAAATGCCTTTATATCACTTTGATTATTAAAAAGCTTGATGATCTTTTCTCCAACCTTTAATACAATATCCTTTTCCATCGTCTTCCTTGGTCCAATGGCTCCAGGATCTTCACCTCCATGGCCTGGATCGATCACTACAATCTTTGTTCCTTTGGGTTGAATCTCCCTCTGCCTCTGACGTTCTTTAACCTCTTCTTGTTCTTGATGAATATCAACAAGATCGATCACTAATCTATGAGGTTTTTGAAGGTAAGGTTTTAATAAAAAGATATTTGCCTGGAGTTGTCTTTTTTGCTGAATTATTAACTTTATATCTTTCTCCCTTTTAATTTCAATAATACTTATCTTTGAAATAAATGGATCGTTTATTTCAATCTCTCTTTTTGTGGTCGAAATATCGGCATCTTTTAATAGAAGATGAAGCTGGAGTTTATCCTCCTGTGAAATTGTTTCAAATTTGATTGGTTTAGTGATATCCAAAACAATTCTTGTGTGGTCAGGTGCAGACCAGAATCTAATATCAGTAATAGTAGAAGAATAGGCAAAGCCAAAGTTAAGAATTAGTGAAGAAAATGTTAAAAAGATAATAAGGATAATTTTAAAGGCAATTGCATTCATACTTTATTTACGGATAGCATAACGCCTTAAGGATGTCAAATCATGCATTTAGCGTGGAGTGGAGATAAATTTCCCTTTAATAGTAGCATGGTGATTAGAATTTATAAAGTCATTTCGAGCCCGAAGGGCGTGGCAATCTCATAGATTCCTCGCTCCGCTCGGAATGACAATTCTAAAGATTGCTTCGGCTTTACCTCGCAATGACAGTCTTGAATAATTCAATTTATATAGGAATTAAAGCTGTCATTCCTGCGAAGGCAGGAATCCAGGGAAAATAAAAACATTAAAAACAGCCGGATTCCCGTTTTCACGGGAATGACACAGGTGAGGGAAGAGATTAAATTATGCTTAGGAATAAGTATAGCATTGAGATACACCAATGCTACATAACTTGTCACAGGAAAAAGGTGCTTTCAATTAGAAAATTTATCTTGTATTATTGAGTAGTTTAATGTTATAAATATTAAGAAATTTTTTAAAGGAGGGATTTTATGAGCAAGAAAGTGATTGATCTTTTAAATGAAGCGAGGGCAAGGGAACTTACGGCAATTTCTCAGTATATGGCTCATCATTATGAACTTGAGGATCAAGATTTTGGTAAGTTAGGAGCGAAGTTTAAAGAGATTGCTATCCAAGAGATGAAACATGCAGAGAAACTTGCAGAAAGAATCCTTTTCCTTAAAGGCGAACCAACTTCAAAACCCGATGGAGTTGCCCAAAAAGGTCAGAGTATTGAAGAGATGTTAAAGACCAATATGGGGCTTGAAGAGCAGGCTATTAAAATGTATAATGAAGCCTCTACAATCTGTTCAGCAGAAAAAGATCAGGTTTCAAAGGAATTATTTGAAGAACTCCTCAAAGACGAAGAGGAACACTTTAATTATTTTGAAAATGTAAAAGACCATGTAGATAAACTTGGAGCTGCTTACCTGGCTACCCTCACTGGTTAGAATAGTTTAAGCTATACCCCTTATCCCTGACGGGATAAGGGGTATTTTAACCGGTCTTAACAGGAAACTTCTTTTCTATAAATACCAAAACTAAAATCATTATTATCCACACAATTAAGATTATAATCCAATGGTTTATATCAAATATTTTTGGTATTGTAATCTTTCCAAAGTCTCCCCACTTAAGAATACCATCCTTTATAAAGGTATAGACCTCTGCAAATATGCCTGCCCCTACAAGCAAACCAAGAATACCTCCCCAGAAGGCATCCCATCTCCCCTCACCAGTTGCTCCAACTGCTGTTCCTGGGCAGTAGCCCAACATTGCCCAGCCCAAACCAAAAATCAATCCACCTAAAATATTAGCTCCAAGTACTGTAGCCTTAATGCTTAATTTTCCCCATCCCATATCTACGAAGAAGTAAATTCCTACCATTCCAATTAGAATAGCAGATAACATTAATTTTAATATGGTAAAGTCTTTTAATCGAAGCATACCGATCTGTCTGTCGTATCTCAAGGCTTGACCCTTTTGAAGAAAGAAGCCAAAAAGGATTCCTGTAATAAGTCCTAAAAGAAGCATTCCCATTTCTATTCACCTCCTTTTCCATAGAGGAGACAGGTCATGATTATTCCTCCAATGAAGAAGAAGACAAGGGAGATCCAACCACTGACTGCCAATTGCAGCGAACCGCTGATCCCATGGCCAGAAGGTCAGCCATCCGCCATCCGAGCCCCGAACATTAAGACGATCCCTCCGAGGAAGGCAACAAACCATCGTTTAAAACGGTCGGGGCCAAACCGTCTCTCCCACATTGGCGGAACGAAGCGACTTTTAAATTCTCCAGAAAGTTTTGATGCGATAAAAGCTCCGATTAAGATTCCAAGGACTTCCATCCATTGCCAGTCTATGATAGGTTTTTCTTTGATAAAATAGGGCAGGGTTGCTACGTGTTGAGGTGCAAAAATACTCTCTATCATTCCTATCGTTCGAACAAAAGTGGTTGAAACTCCAAGATATTTCCCTGCTGTAAGAACAGAAAACCAGCTAACCGTTCCAATCAGTGCCCCTGCCACATAAGGTGACCAAATAGGTTTTTTAAAAAGATTCATTGATTAACACCTCCTTTATTGATTTGGCCATTTCTATGTTAAATTATTTTAATACTGCCCAGACCTTAAGCATCTATGGATTGTTGTTCTTCTTTTTCTTAAATTCGATCCAATCTTTCATCTGCTGTAAATTTTCGGTTAGATTCCACCATCCGTTTTTGAATGTAGCATAATCAGGCGCACCCGTCATTGCGGAAGAGTATTTAATAGAATTTGCATAGAAAAGCCACTGTTTGATCCACATCTGTTCAATAGACTCATCAAATGGATTTTTACCATGGGGAATGCCTTCGGCAAGATTATATTTCCATGCCTCAAGAAGCAAGAGTGTGGAGGCAAGAGTCATTTCGTCTACCTCACGTATCGTATTTTCCAGTTTCGCAAAGTGATTATTTGTCCAAGAGGTTGAATGGCATTGAGTACATATTTTGGCCATTCCCGATTTTCTCTTCTTTTGTTCTTTTTCATCGATAAGCCCTTGCTTTGCAATCTCGCCTGTAAAAGCTGTTGGTAAAAAAAGTCCATCCTTATTTTTCAGGATAGATGTATCACCATGAACTGGCTGGGGATGGGAATAAATAAGTCCAAAGAGTCTAACCCAAAGTCTTGAACCAAAGTCGTGAGTTCTTTTAGCAACAATTTTACCCTCTGAATTTACAATCAAACTATTATGACAGGTGGCACACGTGGGGGTTTGAAAATCCTTGCCAACTCTCCATGGAACAGTATTAAAGTTCCATTTTGTATAATTAGATTCAAAGATGTTTCCGTGTTTGCTTTCTTTATAAACATTCCAGGCGGGAACATCAGGCTCAAGGTGACATTGAGAGCAGGTATAGGGTTTCCTTGCAACTTCTATAGAAAATTGATGTCTTGTATGACAAGGGGAACAGGCGCCTAAACTTCCGTCTGGATTGATCCTTCCTACACCCTGATTTGGCCAATTGGTAAGTTTTGGAACTTTAATAGTTCCAATCTCAGTTTCGACCGATTCCATTCCCATCACCTTTATATCTGTTCCATGACAACCAAAACAGGTTTCTCGGCGTGTAAAACCTGAGACGTCCTTCTGTATTACTTCTCCTTTCTCTACCGATTTCTTACTGATGATTGTATCTACCAATGTCTGATAAACAGGATTCTTTAATAAATTTCCCACTGCATGAGCCTTCTTACTTCCGGAGTATTCTTTTTCTTCAACTGGATGACATATTGCACAATCTTTTGGTGTAACAATGATATTTATTTTAAATCCCATATGTTCAAAATTATCCTTATGCTTCTCTGGATTTAATCCATGACACTCGAAACATCCTACAACCACATCAGCCAGAGGAGAGGGGATTTTTTGAGCAGATATTCTTCTAGTCATTTCAGATTTCTTTAGTGCTGAAGAAGGAGTGGTTTTAGAGTGAAGACTCCTCTGCCAGTCCTCAACAATCCCTGGAGTAAATTGTTTATGACATTCCAGACATTCTGATGTTTCCTGGCTTATTGGTATGGGTTCTTGCTTCTTCACTTTGTTTTGGGCAAATATAATAAATGGAGCTAAAAAGATAGATAAAAAAAGGAAAAAGAATTTTTTCTTCATGTCTTCCTCCTCTCGTGCTTGCTAAACAAAGATATTATCAAAAATCATCATAACAATAAAACCAACCAATACCCCGAAAGTAGCCTCTATTGGATGTCCATTCCGATGGGTCTCTGGAATAATTTCATTACTAATAACAAAGAGCATTGCACCTCCTGCAAAGGCCAGCCCCCATGGCAGAAGTTGATGGGCGAAGGTTACAATACCTGAGCCCAATAGTCCGCCAATAGGTTCAACAAGGCCTGTCAAGGTAGCATAGCCAATCCCGCGAAGAGGCCTATATCCTTCTCGAGTAAGGGCTAACGAAACCGCTAATCCTTCAGGCATATTTTGAAACCCAATACCCATGGCAAGAGAAAATCCTTCTGAGAGGTCTCCTGTGCCAAACCCTACACCTACTGATACTCCCTCAGGGAAATTATGGATTGTAATGGCAAGTATAAAGAGCCATAAGCTTGAGATTTTCCTATCTGAAATGGTGTGGATGTGAGGTGTTAAAAAATTAGCGATACCTAAGGATATCCCGCCAGATATAATTCCTAATGACGTAATCCATGCATTGCTAAGTTTTATCGCAGGTATAATTAAGCTGAAGGAGGTAGCTCCTAGCATAATGCCAGCTGAAAAACCAAGCAGACCATCCATAAACTTAGCTGAGGTATTTTTAAATAATAAGTTTGGTAAAGCTCCTAATCCTGTTGCGAGACCTGCTCCAAGACTGCCTAAAAACCCTAACCAGACGGGATTAAGGTATTCACCTGTTACCATTTTTAATTAATCTTTTAGAAGTCTTTCACTTTCTATCTTCATACACCTTCCAGCAATAACATTAAAGCCTTTTTTATCCAATTCATCTTTTACCTTCTCATTGACTGTTCCTGGTTGCATCCAGAACGTTTTAAAGCCTTTCGACAGAGCCTCTTCTACTATGCTTGGTATATCCTTTGGAGGCCTAAATACAAGCACTATATCGATATCTTCTTCAATCTCATTTAATGAACCATAAACATTAATCCCTAAGATTTTCTGTCCTTCATATTTTGGGTTTACCCCGTAAAGTTCAAAACCCTTTTCCTTCAATGTTTTTGGTACAAAGTGGCCTGCCTTGAGGGGGTCAGGGGATATTCCAATCACGGCAACTCTCCTGTTTCCTTTTAATATTTCATAAAGGTCACTATCTTTATCTATTACTGGCATTTTGTTCTCCTTATCTTAAATCTTGGTTTAAATAATTTTACTAAAAAAATTTAAAAAAGGTATCAGGTAGAACCAGTATTTTATGATTAGAAAAAATGTATTTTAAAGCTTAATCCTTGTGTGGAAGACAAAAATTTTCAAGCAGAGACTTATCAAATTCAATAAAGCACTCTACCAGCTCTGAAAGACTTTTATAAAACTCTGTTTCTGAGAACCTTTTTACATCATTGGCCCAGAGGGAAATCCATCTGAGGAGATGATCTGATAGAAAATCAAGCTGAACCTTTGCAAGATTATGACATTTTAAAGAATTTAATCCCTCTTGTCTTGCTATTTTTAAAAGACGCACCCCTAATAAAGACATAAAGGCGAATTCCACCGAAATATGGTCATCAGGTTCTGAAAAGGAGTCCTCTTTCTTAAAGCCTTGCTTAATATAAAACTCCATAACCTTTAAAGTACTTTCTCCATATATTCTTTTTTCTCGGTAACTTGATTCAGAGGGGCAGAGAAGGCCCTCTTTGGCTCCTAAGAAGAGTGATGCATAATCGATTGAGAGGATTTCTTGATTTGCTTCAAAGAGGGCATTTAAAAAGTTCTTAAATTTTTCATATATCTTTTGATTTTCTAAGGAGTTAATTTTTTTAGTAATTAATAAAAACTGTTCTTTAGCCTCGTTTAATCCATCTTTAGTTGGTTCTGATGACAAAAATAAAGCAAACCATCCATAAATGGATGGTCTTAATTCAAATATATCCATAAAGAGGCTCATTTTAAATAAAGAATACCTTAGGCTTTGTGCCAAGTTCTGGTCTTAAAGGAGAAGCTCCTTTGTTTATAAGTTTTGATACCTCTGACTGAGAATCCTCCATATCACCAAAGATACGAGCACCTGTTGGACATGCCTCAACACAGATTGGTGTTTTATTGATATTTAAACGATGGAGACAAAAATCACACTTATCCGCTTTTGTTGCTTTATGAATTCTATGTTTCTCTTTAATTTTAATAGATACATCTTCAAATGGTAGTCTTTCTTTAAAGTATCCTCTCTTAGGATTTATTTTTCTTGCCTGGTAAGGACAGGCTGAAATGCATTTTTTACATCCGATACATTTATCCTGATCAACAACAATAATTCCCATATCATTTTCCCATGTGGCCTTAACTGGACAGGCTGAGACGCAAGGAGGATTCTCACATTGCATACATATCCTGATTTCCCATTTAGCATCTATCCTCTCACTCACTGTTGTTCGATTGCATCCAGGTAAAGTAAGGTTTTCCATCTTACATGCCACTGTGCATGTCTGACAACCCGTACATAAATTTGATTTTATAACCATTCCGTATTTTGGCATTTTTATTCCCCCCTTTTTAGATTTATACCTTTACAATTTCACACAATGTTGATTTATATGGAGGATAACCAGAGATATGATCTAAGTAACGAGGAACCAATGTATTAACGTCTTGTTTGGGCCAGCCGTGGAACATATCAACAACACCTTTCATTACCATTTCTGTAAGGTGTGCCTTTACCTTTATCTGACCATGTGGATTTTTTATTAATACATAATCTCCTTCTTTTATCCCTCTATTTTTAGCATCTACTGGATTTATATTAACAACAGGTTCAGGCTGGAGTTCACTTATCCAGGGAACCTCTCTCCATTTACTATGGGTATAAAATGGGATACGAGCCCCAGTCATCAAGACAAGTGGATAATCCTTTGCCATCTCAGGACTCCCTTGAGGGCTTTCAATAGGTTCTTTATAGGTAGGAATTGGATCATAGCCATACTTTTTAAGTATGGTTGAATAGATTTCAATCTTTCCTGTTGGGGTATTAAATCCAGGTTTTTTATCCTTTCTAAGGAGTCCAAGCTCATACTTCTTTGCCTTTGGCGGATCTTTTAATGGGATATTTACCATACATCCCGGAGAATTTTTAATCTGCTCTATTGTAAAGCCTGTCTTTTTAATATATTCATTTAGAAGGGCTTCAAGACTGCCGTTGAAAAATTCTTTTTTAAGCCCTAAGGCAACACCAATGTCTGCAGCAATTTGCCAGTCTTCCCTGGCCTCGCCCAATGGTCTTACAGGTTGTCTCATATAGATATTTCTTCCAAAGCATGCTAACGAGGCATATCTCTCAAAACATGTTGCTGCAGGAAGGAGAATGTCAATGTAATCGTGTGTCCATGGCCGATAGAAGTAATCTGCTGCTACACCAAATTCCATCTTCTTCAGTGCCTCTTGATAGAGTTTGGGTTGAGGCCACATCTTCGCATTTCCACCAAACATCACAATAGCTCTAATCTTTCCTTTATCTACATACTCTGGAAGATGGTTCATCTGGATCTCGGGTATGAGCTCTACCCATGCTGGGTATTCTTCAAGGTCTACCCGGAGATTAGAAATTTTAGGAAGAAGATCTGTTCGACGGCAAAATTCTGCATCTCCAAGAAAGTCTGGTGGAATTGCTGAAGGAGGTGGAATCATAACACCGCCAGGACGATCAAAATTCCCGGTAATTGCTATAAGCGAAAGCACTGCCCTCATATTTTGGTTTCCATTTGTATGATGAACAACTGGAGCAGCACTTACCATGAGTGTTGATGGGCCATCGGCAAAGGCTTTTGCAGCTTCTATTATCTTTTCGCGAGGGACCCCTGTAATCTTTTCAGCCTTATCAGGTGTAAATTCCTTAACATACTCCTTTAGTTCCTCAAATCCATGAACCCATTTATTTACAAATTCTTTATCATAAAGATCCTCACCTATGATTACATTCATCATTGATAGTGCTAACGCACCATCTGTTCCTGGCCTTAAGGATAGGTGTCTATCAGCAAGAAGCTGGACAGTAGGGGTCTTACGGGGATCGATGATAAAGAAACGTACCCCATCAGCCTTGGCTTTAAGTAAATTTTTCATTGCATATGGCCCAGAATAAGGTGGATTCACACCCCAGATAAAACAATTCTTTGTCTGTTTTGAAGGAGGAGATCCTGTAGTTATTTCTCCAAAAAGGAGTAAGCTTGCTAAAGAGACAGACCTGAAGCATGTTGAGCTTTCAGTTCCGAAATTGGGAGAACCGAATGAAAATGCCAGTCTTTGAACAATTGGTCTCATTTCCTTAGGGTCTCCACAGTAGAAACAGACAGTTTCGGCCCCATATTTTTCTTTTATATCATTCAGTCTTTTCCCAATGGTATTTAATGCCTCATCCCAAGAGATGCGAATCCATTTTGGTGGATTTCCCTTAGGGGTTGTTCTTTTTAGAGGATATCTAAGGCGGTTTGGATGATATTGTTCCTGAAGTTGGGCATATCCCTTAGAACATAGGATATTGTTGGGATAATTGTAATCACGCCTTGATTCTAAACGAGTTATTACAGGTCCCCTTTGATAATAGACGATTCCGCATTTAGGAACATGATTGCATCCATCACAATAGGTATAACCGGTCTTTTCCTTTTCAAGCTCAGATACTTCTTGTGATGTTACTGTTCTAAGCAAACCAGGAAAATGTTCGAAAAGAAAAGCAGATGACCCCACAAGAGCCATTTCTTTAAGAAATTGTCTTCTCGTTTGCTCCATAAAAATTCCCCCCTTTGTTTATATCTTGGTCGAGATATTATCAAAAATTTTTTCATTGTGTCAAGTTTTTATTTTGAGAGCCCTGAAAAAGTCTTTGATAGACTGGGAGGTAGGGTTCAAAAACCCTTCGAATGCAGGCTTTTAATGTTTAAATTGCTAACAATCGCTTTAGAAAAAAAACAATTATTTTAAGGGGATTGATCAATAGTGCTAATTCTATAAAAGGTATCCGCTCGAAGGCTTTTTCACCCCACCTCCCCATTTATGAAAGGATTTTTAAATAGTTTTTCAGAGGTCTCATTTTGAGATCTCTGAAAAAGTAATTGAAAGACTGGGAGGTAGGGTTCAAAAATAGCCTTTTTATCAGTCATTGCGAGCGCCCAAAGGGTGTGCGGCAATCTGATGAAGTCATTGCGAGCCCGAAGGGCGTGACAATCTCATAGTTTTCTTGCTTAGCTCGGAATGAAAACCGAACCCTTATCCAAGGTTTCATTTATTTTATGATCCCTTATCTTAAGAGGATTTATGGAGGAATTAGCTACGGATTTTTTCAGAGGGCTCTCGGGCTCTCGAGAAAAACTTGACATATAAGAAAGGAAGTTTTTAAACTAAATATTAAAAACCCTTAGAATAATATAATGATTTCTGCCATATTACTTGCAGCTGGTGAATCAAAAAGGATGGGGGCAAATAAACTTACATTTCCTTGGGGAAAAAAGACTGTGCTTGAAAAGACCTTTGAAAATCTTATACGATCAAAAGTTAAAGAAATTGTCGTTGTTCTAAATAAAAGAATGAAAGAGGAGGTTAAGAAGTATTTAAATAGAAGGAAAGTGAAGGTGGTTTTTAATCCTTATTACAAAAGGGGTATGAGTAGTTCTATTAAATATGGTCTGAGATTTATAGATCCTAAAACCACTGGTATCCTTATAGGCCTTGGAGATCAACCTTTAATAAAAACAAAAACAGTCAATACATTGATTCGAAAATTCGTTCAAAGCAAGAAAGGCATTGTTTTACCTTCCTTTGAAGGACAAAGAGGTAATCCTGTTATATTCCATAAGAGATATTTAAATGAGTTATTAAAATTAAGAGGTGATACTGGAGGGAGATCTATTGTTAAAAGATATCCTGAGGATACCCTTGTTGTTCCTGTTAGATCTAAAGGTGTGATAAAGGATGTTGATACTTGGAAGGATTACTTAAATTTGAAAAGAGATCGCAGGCAGTTGATAAAATTATGATGAGCCATTGAATAGGCTAAAAGAGGTTAAAGGAGGTAAAAATTTTTTAAAATGAGAAATAAAAAAAGGATTGAAGATTTGATTATATTGGTTAGAGGGGCAGGTGAGATGGCAAGCGGGGTTGCCCATCGTTTATTTAAATGCCATTTTAAGATCTGTATGTTAGAAATAGACCATCCCCTTGCAGTAAGGAGAGAGGTATCCTTCTGCGAGGCTGTTTATGACGGCGAGAAGGAGGTTGAAGGGGTAAGGGCCAAACTTATCTCCAAACATACAGATATTTATTCGGTGTGGAATGAGGAGAAGATACCTATTTTAATAGACCCCGAAGGGAGAGAAACTATAAGTTTTTTAAAACCTGATATATTGGTAGATGCCATCATGGCAAAAAAGAACCTTGGGACGAAGATTGATAATGCCTCCCTGGTGATTGGTCTTGGTCCTGGCTTTATTGCAGGGAAAGATGTTCATATGGTTATAGAAACAAATAGAGGCCATAATTTGGGAAAGGTTATATTAAATGGAACTGCAGAGCCTGATACAGGTATACCTGGTGATATCATGGGTTATACACAAGAAAGGGTGCTTAGAAGTTTAAAGAAAGGGATCTTTCGGCCACAAAAATCTATAGGAGAGAGGGTAAGTAAAGGGACAGTGGTTGCAGTGGTAGATGACTATCCAATAATAGCAGAGATCAGTGGTGTAGTAAGAGGTCTTTTAAGAGAGGGAGTGGAAGTGAAAAAAGGAATGAAGGTTGGTGATATAGATCCGAGAGGTAAGGTTGAGTTTTGTTTCACCATTTCAGATAAGGCAAGGGCCATAGCTGGAGGAGTGTTAGAGGCGATTCTATACTGGTTTAACAGGTGATGGACGAGAATCAAAAAGTAATATACTCGGTTGTTAAAAATATTATAGAGAGAAAGGAAAAGGAGTGTGAGAGGACTTATTTATTAATCGAGGCATTGAATATCTCTAAAAAGGAAGTTGTCAGTATAGTAGGGGCAGGTGGAAAGACTACTTTAATGTTTCGCCTTGCTAAAGAACTTGTTCTTTATGGAAAGAATGTTTTAACAGTTACAACAACAAAGATAATGGAACCTTCCAAAGATGAAACACCATTTGTTTTAATAGATAAAGATGAGGAAAGGATAAAAGGTTTTATTGCAGAAAAAATTAATCATTATCAACATATTACAGTTGGTAGTGAAATACTTCCTTTGAAAAAATTAAAAGGTGTCTCACCTAGTCTTATCGACGTGCTTTCAATTTATAAGGATATAGATGTAATTATAAATGAGGCCGACGGCGCAGCAGGAAGGCCAATCAAAGCCCCTCGAGAGATGGAGCCTGTTATACCTTCCAGTACTTCTCTGGTAGTTGCTATTTTAGGGATAGATGCAGTAGGTATGAGACTTTCTGAAGAGAACGTATTTCAGGCAGAGAGGGTATCAAGACTAACAGGGATTCCAATGGGAGAAATGATTACTGAAGAAGTTTTAGCGATATTGATGACCCATCCAGAAGGGGTTTTTAAAGGGAAACCTTCATCTTCAAGGGCTATTGCCTTTATAAATAAGGTTGATATTAAAGACGGGATAAATAGAGCAAGAAAAGTTGCCCAAGGGATTATAGAGCGCGAAAATAAATTTATCGAAAGGATTATATTAGGTCAATTGAAAAACGATCCTCCAGTTATAGAAGTATTCTTACCTTAAATTTTTATGGCAGATAAGAGTTTTTTAGCCTCCCAAAAAGTAAAAGTTCGTATCAACTCCCAACTCCCCCATTTAAAATTTTTCTCTATCGAAGGGGAAGCGATATTGAAGATTCTTAAGGTAAATATTATAAATTTTAAAAAAAGGAATTCATAGAAGGGAGTAAATGAATGGATGATATTTTTTTAGAGATTTTGAGGGATTTAAAACAGGGAAAGAAGATAGCACTGGCCACCCTTATATCACGAATAGGATCAGCGCCAAGAGAAGAAGGTGCCAAATATCTAATTAGAAGAGATGGTCCATCAATTGGTTCTATTGGAGGAGGATGTGTTGAGGCAGACGTTTGGCAAGAAGGGCAGAATGTGATTGAAAAAGGAGAAGGAAAGGTTTTACATTTTAATCTAACCTCAGAGCAGCTTGCAGAGGGTGGATTGATATGTGGTGGTAATATAAAGATATTGATTGAGCCTCTAAGGGAAGAATTTCTCTCCCTTTATGAAGAGATTGTCAGGATCAAACAGAAGGGTGGTTCTGCTATTTTGGCAACAATAATTTCAATAGATGGGAAATTTCCTACTCGTAATGGAATTAAAATGATGATTAAACAAGGAGGAGAAAAGATTGGTAATCTATTTTTAAACAGTGAGATTGAAAAGAGAATTCTCGGGGAGTTCGATTCCTTGCTAATGGGAAGAAGACCGAGGCTCATTCAATTTCGATCAGTTAAGATGTATGATTCATTGAAGGATGTTGAGATATTAATTGAGCCAATTTCATCAGAGCCCACTGTGTATATATTCGGGGCAGGGCATATTTCACAGCAACTGGCATATCTTGCAAAGATGGTAAAGTTTAAGGTGGTTGTAATAGATGACAGAGAGATGTTTGCAAACAGAGAGCGTTTTCCCCAGGCGGATGAAGTCATAGTCTCCAATTTTGAAGAATCTTTCGATAAGATCAATATTGATCAATCAAGTTACATAGTGATTGTGACAAGGGGTCATCTTTATGATGGTCTTGTCTTAGAGAAGGCAATAAGAACCGATGCTCGATATATTGGCATGATAGGTTCAAAAAATAAGATTCGGACCCTTTTTAAAAATTTAGTTGAAAAAGGGATTAAAGAGGATGCGTTAAAAAAGGTTTATGCACCAATTGGAATAGATATCAATTCTGAAACGCCTGAAGAGATTGCTGTAAGTATAGTTGCTCAGCTTATAAAGATAAGGGGAGAGAAGCTGGCATAAAAATTGCTTATTAAACGAAATAAAAATCATTATTTTTTAATTTTTTATTAAAATTCAATAAGTTTATAAAACAATATTTTATTAAATTAGTAAAAAATTGTTCATTATTGACAAAAATTGTAAGTATCTTTTCCATAATAGATAATTAATATTTATGTTTGTTGATAAAAATTCCATTAGGTTTTATAATATTTTTTAACGAGAAAAATTAAAATGTTGACATTTTTAAATTTTTTCTATAAATTTAATAAAAATTTTGGAGGTTAAAAGATATGTTAAGGAAAAACAAAGGTTTCACTCTTATTGAATTAATAATTATAATTGTTATTATTGGAATTTTGGCTGCAGTTGCTATTCCAAGGTACATTGATCTTACACAAGATGCAGCGAATGCTACAGCAAGGGGAGTTTTAGGTTCATTAAGGAGTGCTAATTCACTAATCTTTGCCGATAGGTTAGTAAAAGGTACGACAGATACTTATGGAATGACCGAGATTGTAACAAACTCAAACCTCCAAGGTGTTACATATACATATAATGCAACGAACTTTACACTAACGGTTGGAGGATATACTTATCTATTTACCCTTTCACCAACAGTTTTACAGGCACCAACCACCTTCGGGACATTCTCTGCAGCAACAGCAACATGGTAAGATTTAAAATCTGAAAAGGGGAGGAAAGGCTATATGATTAAAAACAAGCAAGGATTCACATTAATAGAACTTATAATAATTATTGTAATAATTGGAATACTCGCAGCTGTTGCCATTCCAAGATATCTTGATCTTACACGTGATGCCGCTAATGGCACAGCAAGAGGTGTTCTTGGTGCATTAAGAAGTGCAAACTCTTTAGTTTTTGCAGACCGTTTACTTAAAGGGACTACAACCACATATGGAATGACAACAATTATACAGAACGCTAATTTACAGGGTGTTACATATACATATAATGCAAGGAACTTTACACTAACAGTTGGGGGGTACACATACGTTTTTACCCTTTCACCAACAGTTTTACAGGCACCAACCACCTTCGGGACATTTTATGCAGCAACAACTACTTGGTAGTAGATAAGCTAAAAAGGGTTAAATAATTAATTGATTTTGATTCAGGAAGACCTCTCCTTTTTATATAATGAAAAAGATTGCTTTTCCAATCTTACTTCTAATCTTATCCACACTTTTCTTTTATGACCTATTTAATGAAAGATTCATTTTGACAGAGAGAGACCTTGCCCCCTATTTCATCCCGCAGAGATATTTCTGGGTAGAGAGTATAAAAGATGGAGATTTTCCTTTATGGAATCCCTATCAATTTATGGGGCACCCATTTTTTGCAAACCCACAAAATGCTATCCTTTATCCATTGAATTTTTTATTTTTTATATTTCCTTTTGATATAGCTTTTAATTTAATAATAATCTTTCACTTCTTCCTCGGAGGACTATTTATTTATCTACTTCTTAGAGAGCTAAATGTCAGCCAGACAGGTTCTCTTATATCTGGACTGATATTTATGCTAAGCGGGTATCTTCTTTCTGTTCATAGCCTGCTTACTAATTTACTTTCTGTAATTTGGACACCTATTATAATTATGTTCTTTATAAGGGCGATAAAAGATCCAGGGATAAAGAATGAGATATTCGTTGCCATCTTTATGACCATCTCTTTTTTAGGCGGTGGTGTTGAGATAGTATATGGAAATGTCTTCCTTATTATAATCATAAGTGTTTTTTCATTCGAATCTTTAAAACTAAAAATTTTTCTAATTAGGGCCAGAAGCCTCCTCTTCATCTTTCTGATATTTTTTATGCTTTCATCAATACAACTAATTCCATTCATTGAACTATGGATCCACTCGATAAGAGGCAAAGGGATCTCGTTTGAGGAGGCAACAATATGGAGTTTTTCGCCAAAGGATTTTCTCCTTTTCTTCTTACCTGATGCATATGGATATTTCGTGGATATAAAAAAGTATTGGGTGACACAGTGTTGGCTTAAAACACTATACGCAGGGGGATTGCCATTCATTTTAAGTATTTTATTTTTTATTTTGCCCAATTCAAAATATCAAAACAGAAACATATATATCTCTTTAATGATATTTTCACTTTTTTTATCCCTCGGGAAATATAGTCCTTTATATAGATTTGTATTTGAACATATCCCTTTCTTTAATGGGATAAGGTATCCTGTAAAATTCCTTTATATCTTTATATTATGTATTTCAATTACAGCAGGCTTAGGTTTTGATAAATTGAATGAGATCTCAAATTCAGGCAATAGGCAGAAGATTAAAAGATTATTCCTTTTTTTAACAATATTATCTGGGGCGATTCTTCTTGGATTTGTTCTTGGGCATAAAGGGCTTGAGGTTTTTTTAAGAAACAGAGGGATTGATTTTCCTGATTTTAATCACATCTCTGTAAATTTATTTCACATAAAAAGATTTTTTTTCTATCTCACAATATTTTTCCTTATCATAAGGTTGGGATTAGAATACGGATGGAAGACATGGATAAGAGGAATACTTATTCTTTTCTTAATAGGCGATCTATTCGGGAATATGGGTTTTTATGGTAAAGAGAAGACAGAAGACTATTTTAGAAAAACAAAGATATTTGAAATAGTCTTAAAAGAAAAGGGGATGTTCCGGGTATTTTCCACACCAAAGACGATCTCACTTGATACTCCAGTCCTGATCGGAAATGGAAGTGCATTTGATTTAATAAAAGAGAAGCATCTCCCATCTTTTAATCTCCTCTATAGGATTCATGGGGTTTGGGGGGTTGACGTTATAAGATTGAAAAGGGTAGATGAGCTTTATAAGTTATGGACATTCTCTCCTTCTATAGGAGAGAATAATATCGTTGACCTCGTTGGTGCGAGATATATTATTTCTATAAATCCTATTAATGAAAATAAGCATTTTGAACTTATCTATTCGAGATTGGAAGGTCTTTATGGTAATAAAGATGACCTCCTTAAGGAGAGTACAATTAAATTATATAGAAACCTTAATGCACTTCCAAGGGCCTGGCTTGTATATAAATTCAAAGTAATGGATCCTAAGGAGATTCTTTTAACGCTATTTAATAAAGAATTTAGACCCGAAGAGACTGTCCTTTTAGAAGAAAAACCCCTATTAAGTATTGAAGAAGGTGGGAGTGGTGGGGTCAAATTAATTTATGAAAAAAACAATAGATTGAAACTTAGGATTGAGACTGATAAAAATTGTATCCTTGTATTATCAGATACATACTTTCCAGGCTGGAAGGTATTAATAGATGGGAATAGAGAAAAGATACTTCGGGCAAATTATAATTTTAGAGCAGTTCCTATAAAAGCAGGATTGCATGATGTGGAATTTATTTATGACCCATTTAGTTTCAAAGCAGGAATAATATTAACTTTTTCAGGAATTTTCTTTATACTTAATGGACTATTATTTCATAGAAGGAAGAAAGTTCTTAAACGTATCGAGTCGGATATACATGGTTAACGAAAAAATAGATAAAGCGACACTACTCCTTTTAGAGAATGCCGATTCATACAATAGGATAGTTTATGAGGAGATAAGGCCTTTTTTGAAAGGGAATATTTTTGAAGTGGGTTGTGGTATTGGAAATCTAACTCGATGGTTAATAAAACAGAATAAGGTAATTGTAGCCGATATAAATGAAGATTATTTAAAAATTATTCAAAAAAAATTTGGTAATCATTCGAATTTATTAAATTCATTTATCTGGGATATAAGAAAAGATTTTCCTTATAGCTTAAACCATTCTTTTGAGACTATCATCTGTTCAAATGTATTGGAACATATAGAAGATGATGAATTGGTACTTAAGCGTTTTTATAGCCTTCTTCCAAAAGGGGGGAGAATAATCGTGTTTGCCCCTGCATTGAGCCTGTTATATAATAGACTCGATGAGGGATTAGGACATTTGAGACGTTATAGAAGGAAAGAACTTTTAAAGAAGCTAAGAAGTAATGGATTTAAGATTTTTCACTTAAAATATTTTAATCTATTTGGAATATTGGGTTGGTTCTTCAATGGAAAGATTTTAAAAAGAGGGATCTTACCAAAAAGACAACTCTATATTTTTAATCGTTTTTTCCCTTTTTTGGTTAAGATAGAAAGGACCTTTCCAAATATCCTGGGGCAATCACTTATTGCGGTGGGAGAGAAATGAAGAAGCTTTCGATTATTATACCTGTGTATAATGAGGCTAATACTATTCGCGAGATCTTGACCAGGGTAAAGAGAGTTCCTTATGAAAAAGAGATAATTGTTGTTGATGATGGTTCAAATGACCAGACAAGTAAAATTTTAAAAGAAGAAAACGAAGGTATTAAGATCCTAACCCATCCTAAAAACATGGGAAAAGGGGCAGCAATAAGGACTGCCATTCCTCATATTACGGGTGACATTGTCATTATACAGGATGCAGACCTCGAATATAATCCTTCTGAATATGGAAATCTAATTAAACCGATAATTGAGGGGATGGCAGATGTAGTATATGGTTCAAGATTTCTTGGAGGACCTCATAGGGTCCTATTTTTCTGGCATTTTTTAGGTAATAAGATACTTACCACATTGTCAAATATGCTCACTGATCTAAACCTCTCAGATATGGAGACAGGTTATAAGGTCTTTCGCTCAGAGATTTTAAGAAAGATAAAGATAAAGAGCAACCGATTTGGTTTCGAACCAGAGATTACTGCAAAGGTTGCTAAGATGAAATGCAGAATCTATGAGGTACCAATTTCTTATTGGGGTAGGGATTATACAGAGGGGAAAAAGATCAGGTGGAAGGATGGATTGGCAGCAATTTACTGGATTATAAGGTTTAACCTGTTTGATTAATTTAAATAGGCAACCCTATCTATCTCGTTTAATGTGGTAACACCTTTTAATACCTTTAGCAGACCATCCTCGCGAAGTGATCTTAAGCCAAGCTCCTCACGGGCAACTTCACGAATCAGCTGGGTTGATGCCCTCTCTGAGATTAAGCGTTTTATCTTTTCATTTATAATAAGGAGTTCAAAGATTCCTGTTCTCCCAAGATAACCCGATTGTTTACATTGTTTACATCCCTTGCCTTTAAATAGGGTTGGTTCCTGGTGAGTTTTTTTGATTAAATCCCCAAATTCTTTTAAGATCCTATCATCTAAGGGTATCGAAGTTTTACAGTGTAGACATATGATCCTCACCAATCTCTGTGCCAGAACACCTATTAAAGCCGATGAAATAAGATAAGGCTCAACCCCTATGTCGAGTAGTCTTGTTATAGCCTCTGGGGCATCATTTGTGTGAAGTGTGCTCAAAACAAGATGGCCTGTGAGGGCAGCCTGCACTGCAATCTCAGCGGTTTCAAGATCCCTTATCTCACCCACCATAATGACATCGGGATCCTGCCTGAGTATCGATCTTAAGCCCGTAGCAAATGTAATACCTGCCTTTGGATTGACTTGGGTTTGACGTATAAGTGGTAAACGATATTCTACAGGGTCTTCAATCGTAATGATATTCTTGTCAACAGTATTAATAATGTTAAGACATGCGTAAAGGGTTGTTGTTTTACCACTACCTGTAGGTCCTGTTACAAGAATGATTCCATTCGGTCTTCGTAAGAGGTTTCTAAATTCTATAAGCATATCCTCAGAGAATCCTAAATCCTCAAGGGATAAAAGAGGGCTTGTTTGATCCAGAATACGAAGAACGACATTCTCTCCATAAATCGTAGGGAATGTAGAGACCCTGATTTCAAAACCACGATCGCCCATTTTAACATTAAAATTTCCATCTTGTGGAAGTCTTGTTTCAGCAATATCCATCTCAGCCAATATCTTTATCCTTGATGTAATTGCAGGATGAATGGCTTTAGGTAAGGTTAGGGTTTCAAAGAGATAGCCATCGATTCTAAATCGTACCCTCAAGCTTTTTTCATCAGGCTCAAGGTGTATATCGCTTGCGCGATCGCGTATGGCCTGAATCATGATGAGATCAAACATCTTTGTGGTTGATGATGTTTCGAGCGATTCTATGGATTCTTTTAACTCAAGTTCATAGCTTTTTCGATAATCAGGTGCTTCACTTTCCTTTTGAATATCACTCTTTAGGACTGATTGTTTTAAAGTATCCTCGATCTTGGTTATCCCACTTCCATAATGTTGTTCTATTGCCTTTCTTATCTTATTTTCCGTACTTATTACAATTTCAATTTCCATCTTTGTCCTATTTCTCAATTCATCAAGTGCAGGTAAATTTAATGGATTTTCCATAGCAACAGTCAATCTATCACCGATTTTAAAGATTGGGATTATTGTATGGCGTCTTGCGATATCTTCAGGTACTATTTTTAATACTTGCTCATCAATAAGATATGTATCAAGATCGACATAAGGAAGATCGTAATAATTTGCGAGACATTGAAAGATAACCTCATCCTTTGCATATCCTTTACGAATGATGGTTTTTTCGAGTCTTTCTTGTCTAACCTTCTGCTCTTCAGATGCGTTTTTTAACTGTTCGCCGGTGATAACACCAAGATCAACAAGAAATTCACCAAAGCTCTTCTTCATTGCCATATATCCTCCTGAAGGAACTCTATTTTTTTCTCGAAAGGCTTCTTAGGTGATTGCTGACCTTTAAGACTAAATCTGGATAATCCTTTTCAGCAATCTCTATAAATTTTTTATAATGATAAATGGCCATATCTTTATTCCCAGTATTCTCATAAAGAATGCCCAAATTATAATGTGCTTCTCCATTTCCTGGTTGAATGGATAATGCCTTCTGATAAGACTCTATCCCCTTTTCCCATTGCCCCTTTTTCATATATATAATTCCAAGATGAATGTAACCTTCTACATTGTTGGGATTTATTTCGATCGCCTTCTGAAAAACCTCCATTGCCTTTTCATTATCACCCTTTAAATAGTATATAATTCCAAGGTTATTAAGGGCCTTTTCATAATTAGGATTAATCTCGATTGCCTTTCTTAGAGTTTTCAGTGAATTATCATAATCACCCATTTCTAAGTAGATTAGTCCAAGATTATTATAGGCTTCAAAAAAATTGGGATCCATTTCGATTACATGCCTGTATGCCTTAATAGCCTCTGATATATTCTTTTGATTGTGAAAAGAGATTGCAAGATTGAAACGGGTGATAATATCTTTTTTAATTGATAAATCCTCTTTACTTTCATCTTTTATTTCCACAGCCGATGATTCCTTTTCATTTTTCTTAGCTTGATTTGTTAAAAGATTCTCTTTTTCATTATTAATTACCTCAACCGCTGGGCGAGGCACAGTATCAACTTTTTCTGATGTAGGTTTGACAATAGGGATTTCTATTTTCTTTTTTTCAGCCTTTTTCTCAGTTTGTGGCTTAATTTGTGTTTTAATAAGATCAGACTCTTCTTTTTTCGATTTTAAAGCATCAGTTTTAATTTCAAGTTTTGGGATAATTTCGTTTTCTGAATTTTTCATAACATATGAAGCTGGTTTTTTATCCTGGATGACGGGCACCTCAGAAATAGGTTTGTGAGATTTAGTAGATATAAGCATGGATGATAAAAATATTATGATAAATAGAAAAGATAGACCTAATGTAATATACAAAGTCTTCTTATTATGATTTTTCTTTACAGGCCTTCGATTCTCAAAAAAAGGTGCCTTATTTTGTTCTTTATAACGAATCTTTTGAGCTTTTTTTAATGCCTCAATTATAAGACTCATTCTACTTTCCCCTGTATTGCTTCTTCCTGGGTCTGATAGGTTTTATTAAAACTTGCTATTTCCATATTTCCAGAAAGAAAATAATAAGCCTTTTCGAAGTTTTTCTGTGAAAAGTTTCTTACACCCTGAAGCATGCGTGAACGGTCAAAATTTATGATTAACATAAAGATTAAAGAAAATATAAGCAAAGAAAGTAAGAATATCCTAAAAAATGATAAGGACTTACTTGTCTTAGTTAGCTGGTGTTTATTACTGGTATTTCCTTTATTCCCTTCAAGTTCTTTCTCTGCCCTTTTCACTAACTCTTTATCAATAAGAAAAGATTCATTTATAAAACCAGCAATCAAACTCCGATCGCAGATGAGATTGATAAGTCTTGGGACTCCATTACTGAACTTATAGATTTCTTCAATCGCTGTTTTTGAGAATGTGATATGTCCGTTTGAACCTGCAATCATAAGCCGTTGGTAGATATAATCTTCGGTCTCTTTTTTATTTAAAGGACTGAGTTGGTAGCGGATCGAAATCCGCTGGTTTAACTGTTTTAACTGAGAAGATCTGAGTTTCTCTTCGAGTTCAAGCTGTCCGAGCAAAATGATTTGAAGCATCTTTTCCTTATCGGTTTCAAGATTAGAGAGCATCCTAATCTGTTCAAGCACTTTGATTGATAGGTTCTGTGCTTCATCAATGATAAGGACAGCGTTTTCACCATTCATTAGACGATCAAGAAGGAATTGATTTAGGGCATTAATTCGATCATATTTTGTTACCCCCTTTGATACTATTCCGAAGTCTTTGACAATAGATTCGAGCAATTTCCCTTCTGAAAGAAATGAGTTGAAGATAACTGCTGTTTTTATATTTTTATCAAGTCTTTCAAGGAGGGCGCGGCAAATAGTTGTCTTACCTGTCCCTATCTGGCCAGTAATAACCATAAAGCCTTCTCTATATTCGATTCCATAGATTAAGTAATCGATTGCTTTTTTATGGCTTTCGCTCAAAAATAGAAATTGAGGATCGGGTGTAAGTGAGAATGGTTTCTCTTTTAATCCATAAAATTCTAAGTACATGTTTTTATCCCTGTCCTTTCAAAATTATAGGTTGAATCTCTATTTTTTTGTAAAATCTTCCACCTTCTTTCCTACCTGAATGGTTGGCGTTATCATTATTACAAGCTCAGAGTTTCTTTTTTTCTGAGTCCGATATCTGAATAGCCCTCCAATTAAGGGAATCGAATCGAGCACAGGTACACCGATATAGGTTTCTTCGTTTTTTTCCTGCATCAGTCCTGCAATAATTATTGTTTGTCCATCCTTAACCCTTACAGTTGTATCTGTTTCTCTAACACTGAGAAGCGGGAATGTTGTTCTTCCATCTGGAGTTGCCTTCTCACCTGTTTTTTCTGTGATACTCGGATGGATATTCATGATTATAGTGCCATCCTCTGCAATCTGAGGGGTAACATCAAGGATTATTCCTACGTCAATAGTCATAGGTTGAATCACCTGGGTCACGGTTGTCTGTGTAGCTATTGCACCGGTTATAAAAAAGACATCCTGATTTCCAACCCTGATAATGGCCTTTTGATTGTTAAGCGTTGATATGGTTGGACTTGACAATACCTTAACATCCCCTTGCTCTGAAATGGCTTGAATGATATCCGAGAGAGCTACCTCTCCAGCACCAATAGCAAGTGTTCCACCAAAAGGTTTAATCTTAAAAGTTCCTGGAGTGTCTATTGTTGTTCCTGTAGTGCTATCGCTTAATGTAAATCCTCCAGATACACCAGGATATCCTGTTGTGCCTGCACGATTTGTTAATCCCCACGAGAGATTTATAGCCCTTGGAAGGCCCTGAATAACCTTCCAGTTTATGCCTTCCTTATTTTCATCCGAAAGAATGACCTCAAGAATTTTGGCCTGGATTGTTACCTGTCTCTGAGAACTTCCTTCCATTGTTTCAAGATAGGATGCTATCTTGTTTAGATTATTTGGATAATCTGTAACAAGGATGACACCTGTTGATTTATTTATCACAAGCTTTTTTCCTTTCTCATCGACCCTCGTCCATGTCTCTTTTGCAGTATCTATATCTTTTTTCATCTCTATTGACCCAAATATGATTGCCTCAAGACCTCTTTGGATCTCTCTCCATAGGTCCATTTCATCCACACTTACAAGATCACTATACCCTGTTCTTCCACCTGGTACAGATGTTGTTGCCTGTTGTCCAGGGATTACAGGCGCCTGTAGACCACCGCCCGTGCTTGCATAAATCTCCCTTTTCCCTGTTCGGCGTGTTGAAAGGTAGTTTAAGGAGAAGATTCTTGTCTCCATCTCTGGCCTCATGATCTTAATGAATTTATCTTCTATACGATATGTCCATCCCAGAGGTGTGAGAATGGCATCCAGGGCCTCTCTCAAAGTGACACGCTTAAGGTCAATTGTTACTTTCCCTTTAAGCTCAGGATCAATGATGATGTTATAGTCAGTTTCCTTTGAGAATGCGAGAAGTATATCCTGGACATTTAAATCCCTTGCATAGAAGGAGTAAAGTTTTTCTGGAACCGTCTTTTGTTCCTCCTTCTGGGGAATAATCAGTTCTTTAAGCCTTTCTTCTGGCTGGGCTTCTGGTTTTTGAGGCTCTACAATTTTAGGAGAAGGCCCAGGCCTCACCTTCTTTGGAGGGGCAACACATCCCGAGATAATTAAAATACAGATCACAAGAGCTGTTAAAAATTTATTTTTCATTTCTTTCTCCTTTATCCATTCAGTTTAATTTTGTTACATATTCATTCTACCTTTATTTTTAAAGGGCTTTGATCAAGTAAGATTGTTCTTCTTTCTTTCCCTTTTCCTAAAACTACTCGGTCAGGATGGATTTCAAGAACCCTTTCTCCATTTATTTCATCTCCAATGGTTAAAATCCTCTGATTTATTGAAGCTAAGCGTATATGTTCTCCGATAAGGATAGCCTTCAATTCTAATGGTATCTCAATCTTTTTTATTTCTTGAGGTCTTTGCTCAGAAGAGGACTCGGTCTTCTTTTCTTTTATAGATATAGGTTGCTTTGAGGTATGATAAATCCCCAAAGGTAATGAAAATGGGTCTCTTTTAAAAGACTGGATTAACCCATCTCTTATTTGCGAAAAAGGGTTATCCCTTATGGGCATAATGAAAATGACTAATGCAAAACAGATGATTGAAAGAGTAATTTTTATTAGCATCTATAACCTCCTATTTCTTGGGAGAAATAAAAAGGTTAATCTTAAGAGTTATTTTTAAAAGGGGATAAATTTCTTCATCCCTTTCTACTTGAAGTCCTTCAATATGGATAAGGAATGGAAGTTTTTCAATCTCGTTAATATAACCTTGTAGCTTCTGAAATGTTGAGTAAAGAATCATGCTGATACTAATCTTTTTAATTTTAGATCCAATCCGCTCTCCATCTTTATCAGTGGTAATCTCTTCCTCAACAGGTTTAAGGGATATTACACGCATTAAACGTGGGTTACTTTCTTTTGCGAGATGATTTAAAAAGGCTTTAAACTCTTCTCCTTTAAGGGGCTTTTCATTCACTCCTCTTAGCTTATCTTCAAGCTCTTTTACCTTACTACTAAGGGTTTCTATCCCTTTAGTTAATAATGTTAATTCCTGGATTTTATTATCTATGGCCTTAATCTCCCCCTCGATCGTCTTTATTCTTTTTCCTCTTGGTTTGTAATAAAAGAGATCAAAGAAATAGAAGGATACTGCGATTAAACAGAATAACAATAAGATTTTTTCTCTTCTTTTTAGTTTCATCTTTTAAATCCTTCAGGCTTAAATGATTCAATATCACAGACGATTTCGAATTGAGCAGATGATCGATTATAATCTTTATTCTCACTTGTTGATAATAGCTTTACGTTTTTAAATTTTTGTGAACGCTCAAGTCCATCAATGATCTTAGAGATGGCCGAAAGTGTTTGGATATCACTGCCGAATGCTAACCCAGAAAGGTAAAGAATACTGGCTTCTTCCGAGGCAGGAGACCTTGGGTTATGCCTTTGTTTTTTTGTTTCAGAACCTATTTCAAGAGCTGTTAGGGTTACATTTGCTGGAACAAGCTCACTTATTTCAAGAAGGATCTCTCCAAAAGGCAATGGCTCAATCATCAAAGATGGGAAAAGAGATAAATCACTCTTTATCTTTTCCTCTTTTTCTTTCAATCTACTCATTTCTGATAGGAGAGATTCTGCCTTTGCTATCTTTGACATCTTTTCCTCACGTTCTATCTGTAGGCGTGTTAATTTAGTCTCGTTTTGCCAGATAAGAAAAAGAAATAAGAGAATAGTCAAAATGGGTATAATAATGAAAATAAATTTATCGATAGAAACCTTTTCTAAAAAAGAAGCCTTCTCGGGAAGAAAATTAATCTTTTTGGGTTCTGATAAGGCAGCACCAAATGCACCGAGAAATGAGGTGCCTCTTTGATCGATTACCTTTGGATCAACATTTTCAGGATCATAGAGGACCTCTGAGAGGGGGTTAAATGTTGTAACTGGCAATCTGAGTTCACGAGAAAGATAGGATGAGAGATTTTTTAAGTTCGATCCTCCTCCAGATATTAGTATTCTATCTATACGCTCTCCATAGAATTGCATTCTATAGTATTCAATTGATCGATTGATTTCAGAAACCCACTTTTCTAAGATGGGTCTGATAACGAACATCAATCTTGATGAATCTATGTGGATCTCTTCATTTTTTAAGGATTCTGATTCTAAAGGAATCCCGATCTCTTCTTTTATCCTTTCTGCCATTTCAAATAGAAGATGGGGATCTTCCTTTGAGGGAATCTCCTCCATGATTGTATGGCTTAGATCATCTCCTGAGGGTGTAAACTCCCTGCTGAATTGAAGGATTCCATCTTTAAATAGGTATAGATTTGTTCTTTTGGCACCAAAATCCAAAAGTGCTACTGTTTCGCTTATTTTAATCTCATCTGTAAAGAGAAGTGTGTTCCAGAGGGAAAAGGCGCTGACACCAAGATATTTTACCTCAAGGCCTGCATCATTAACAATGGTCATTGTCCTCTCAATGAGATTTGAAGGGCTTGCAACAACCAGTAAGTCAAGTCTTTTTGTTTTATCCTGAATAAACTGATCGATTATATGAAATCTAATGATTGCTTCTTCGACAGGGTATGAAAGATAAGTTTTCATCTCCCAGCGGATAGCTTCCATTAATTCTCTCTTTGGGATTGATGGCATAACAATCCTTCTCAATTGTATGCCAGGACCTGATAGAGTCAGATTTACCTTTCTTGTTTTAATTCCACTCTCCTCTATTAAGAGCTTAAGAATTGATGATATTGTTTTAACATCTTCCTCTTCTTCAATGCCCCTGGGTATATTTCTTATACCCAGAAAGGTAAGGATATGTTTTTTTGATGACCTTTTTAATCTAACCAATTTTATGCTATGAGAACCTATATCTAAGCCAACAGTTTCTTCCATACAAAAATCCTCATTTAAAAATGGATATATTTTCCCCAAAAATTAACATGACGGTAAACCATCTCCTTCTGAATCGAGATTAAAATCGTAAGAGTTTCCAGAAATATCATATAATGTAAAAACTATACTTCTCAGGTTATTTACGAGCCTTGAAAAATAGATTGAGACAAACATTGTTGAACCAGAATTTATGGTATGATTCATATTAAATGGTTCTGGTGGATCTCCATTTGAATAGAAATTATTAAACCTTCGACTGCCATCTAAATATATTCTTCTAATTCTACTGGTCGGAGGATCCTGAGTCCAGGAACATTGAAATGCATTTAATACAATATTTGAAGTACTTACATTTTTTATATAGAAATTCACAACTGTAACTGTTTGTTTCCCGATTAGTCCTGTAGTTTGACAAGGGGGTGGACGGTCAGGATCTATAATTAATGCATTTGAACTAACAAACTGTGTAAAATTTGAGACTGAGATTTGTCTCTCGCTCAAATTTTGAATTATCCCTCTTGAAAGGAGTTTATCTATAGATGCATCATAACTTAAGACAAACTGGCCTTTACCAAGGTTTCTTGTAATTCCATTTAAATTACTAAGCTGAGCAGGTGTTTTCCAGTTATTATAAGAGGCATACCTGACAGCAAATTCTACTCCAGATTGAGCAATAAAAAAGGCCTGAGTGGAATATATGGGAAATCTTATCGATTTCTGTTTTGTGGGGATAATATAAGAAAATATATAGACGATCGTAACCATTATTAGCATAGCAATAATTAGAAAAAGGACGGATATCCCTTTCGATTTAAGCAGGGTCTTTTCGAGATATTTTATAGATATCGATCTATTCATTTATTAAATGCCCCTTATCAAATAATCCATTAACTACTTATTTCTTCTTGCCAGTTACCAAAGAAATTTTTATATGTTGAACTATCGGGAAAATTCTTTGGATAAACCTTTGTCTGCAAGGTTACATTTTCACCTGTATTTAAAGATAAAGTTAGTTGTAATGTAATCTCATTGTTTCCACCTGTTCCCCTTGAAACTATAAATGAAGAAACATTTGATGCAAGCAAACTTACAACCGAGGGAGATGTCTTTACCTTTTCTATTGCATTACCGTTTAAACGATAGGTTAAGGTTTCATCCGAGGCATCTCCTGCTGTAGCATGTGTCCTTTCAAAAGTAATCGCATTTGAAGAACTTCCTTCTGAAGGTGATGTGATACTTTTTGCATCTCTTATATCCCTGCACATCCTTTCGATAGCTAATTTTGCTTCTTCAAAGATCATCTGCTGATTGATACTCATAGTATAGATCTTAAGGCTATCAATTAAAAATTTTATAGTTATACCTGAGGAGATAGAAAGGATTACAATTGCAATAATAATCTCAATCAGTGTAAAACCCTTCAGATTTTTATATTTTTTCATAAATTTTTCTCCAAATATCTTTATGAAAATCTTGTTACAATAGCATAAATCTCATAAGCATCATTTTGAGGATCCTTTACACGAACCATGATCCTTTTATACCCAGAATCTGTTACAGATGGATTAAGATTATTGTCCACTAAGACTATTTCCCATTGCCATTCATAACCTGATTGGCCAGGTATTGGGGTATAAGGTGTTAAAGAAACAGGGGTTAGCTGGGAGTCGTCATATTGAAGCTTCGTAAACTCCTCCATCTTCTGATGCGCAAGGTAGATTGCCCTTGTGACCATTTCAGGTTTAGTGTTTGCCCTAATCCCTATGATGAAAGGCAGTATGATAGCTGGTAAAAGGATACCTGCCAGAACTATCAATATAATAATCTCAATGAATGTAAAACCCTTAGAGTTCTTCATTTTCAATTTCATTTTACCCAAGTCCTTAATTGAGCCTTATGCTTCCTGTATAATTTTCAACCCTTATTGTCTTTGTACCTTGATTTCCTATAATTGTTAGAGAACCGTCTCCAACCTCGAATATCGGTTCTCCTAAGGAGTTAAACTTTATTGTTAGATTATTGCCAATGGATATTCCTTCTGGTAATCTGCCAGATGGATCTAACTCACTTTCGGGGCTAAATGTATATAGATTTGGTGTTGAGGTTGAAAAGATGATCCTCTTTGAAGTCCTATATGCCATAGCAAATTCCTGGGCATATCGAATATCTGAAGCTATCATATAAGAGGCTCCATCAAGAGAGACCCTTTCTGATGTAACAAATCCAATCTTCGGAATTGCAATAGCTGATAAGATCCCAATGATTATGAGAATGATAACAGTCTCTATAAGGGAGAATCCCTTTAGGCTTGAATTTTTATCTTTATTTTTTATATCTTTTTTAAGTCTGAATTTCATTTTAATAAAAACTACTCCTTTAAAATGGGTCATAATCTTTATCTAAATAGAGACGCCAGATTCCACCAGGGAAGAAATACTGCCAGTGCAAGAAAAAGGACAAAAATGCCCAAAATTAGTGTCAAAGCTGGTTCAAGATAAGTTGGAAGTTTCTTTAATGCATTATCAATTTCTACATCATAATATTCCGTAACTCTCATAAGCATTTCATCAAGTGCCCCAGTCGTTTCCCCTACAGAGATCATCTGTATAATCAGAGGGGGAAATAATCCGCTTTCTCTAACTGCTTCAGAAAGTGTACTTCCCTCTTTAACTTTTTGACCAATTTCTTCAACGGATTGAGCTAAAATGACATTGTTTAAAGTTTTAGCTGTAATTTCTATAGATTGAAGTATGGGTATTCCACTTCTATTTAATATCCCAAATGTGTAGGAAAACCTGGTTAGAGCAATCTTTATGAATAGGGGACCAAGGATTGGAATACGAATCTTTAATCTATCCCAAAAGATTTTCCATTTTTCTTCTCTGGATATCCTTTTAAATATAAAACCCAAAACGACAATGACTATTAAAGCAACATACCAGTAAGAATGAAAAATCTTATTTATCATAATCATTATGCGTGTTGGAAATGGAAGAGGAGTATTGAATTGTTGAAAAGTGGATGCAAATCTTGGTATAACAAAACTTATAAGTATAACAAAGGCAATCAATATTGAGATAACTACAATCTTCGGGTAACGCATTGCCTCTTTAAGTCTTTGACGGGTTCTTAATTCACGTTCACCAAGACTTACAAAGCGGTCAAGTATCTCACCGAGCCTACCTGATGTTTCACCTGCCCTTACCATATTTACAAATATTGAAGGAAACGCCTGTGGATGCTTCGACATTGCTCCATGAAGGGTGCTTCCTACTTCAATATCCCTACATACCTTTTCAAGAATTTCAGTAAATTTCTTGTTATCCATTTGGTCTTTTATACTTTTCAGGCTTGATAGAATTGGAAGCCCTGCTTTATATAAAGTGGACAATTGCTGGCTAAATAGAACAAGGTCTTCGAGGTTAATCTTTTTCATATGAGTAAAAATATTTGGAATAGTTGGTAATGTCCTTTCCTTTGCTTCTTCAATTTCCACTGGAAGATATCCAAGTCGATAAAGTTGATCCCCTGCCATTTCTAACGAATTCGATTCGATAGTGCCGTTTATTAGCCTTCCCGATCTATCCCTTACTCTATATTTGAAAATGGGCATTGAATCAACCTCATCTGATAAGGAGTTTTTTTATTATCCAAGATAAGATTTTATCTTATTTATCAATTCATCGATTTCAAATGGCTTTGTAAGGTACTCATTTGCCCCTGTTTCCATCCCTAGAATTCGATCCTTCTCCTGAGTTTTTGCTGTAAGCATAAGGATTGGAATATGCTTATATCTCTCATCAAATTTCAGAAGTCTACAGACCTTATAGCCGTCCAATTTTGGTAACATCAAATCGAGTATAATAAGGTCAGGACTCTCACTTCTTGCCTTATTTAAGCCATCCTCCCCATTGTAAGAGACAAGGACTTCATATCCTTCCATCTCGAGTGGAAAACGAAGTGTTTCAACAAGATCGACCTCATCGTCGACAACTAATATCTTCTTTTGGCTCATTTTTTAACCTCCTAAACCTTCTTTTGCCTTCCTGAAGAGCTCTGCTTTTGTTAGTACCTCTTCAGGGTATGTAGCAGTTCCTATTTTTATAATAAAGTTGGAATTTCCCTCTTTATTAAAATGATTGTTTACTACCTCTTGTATTCTTTGTCTTATTACTTGTGCACCTTTTAAATCGGCTTCGCACAGTGCTGCCAATATCTTTTCCTGTTCCCTTCTTAAAAGAACATCTGTTCTCCGGCAGAGGCATTGTTTTACAACTTCCTCTAATTGGTCAAACAGTTCCTTTTTTATCTCTTCGGTTTCGTTTGATATACTCACAAGAAGAAGCGTCAATGGCGACCTATTCTCCTGGGAACGTTGAAATTCCCTATCCAAAATGGTTCTGAAACTTAACTCACGCCTCTCTCCCTCTGAGATAGGTAAGGTAAATGTAAAGATGCTTCCTTTTCCAAGTTCGCTCTCTACCCATATCTTTCCATAATGGGCCTCCACCAAACCTTTGGTAATAGCAAGCCCCAATCCTGTTCCCCCAGTAGTCCGATGCATAGAGTCTTCAACCTGATGAAACTTTTCAAAGATTGCCTCTAAGTGTTCCTTTGGTATACCTGGACCTGTATCTTTTATGGAAATAGAAATCATCCTTCCATGATCAGGATCTCCTTCTTTATAATAGGGTTTGGCAGAGATTTGAATACGTCCACCCACAGGAGTAAATTTAATTGCATTTCCCAATAGGTTGACCAAGATCTGTTCAATCTTTTCAGGATCACCATATACATCTGGGAGAGATTGGGGGATATCAAGTTCTATGTTAATAGATTTTTCATCAGCTTGTGGTTTCATTGAGGTTACGGTTAATTCGATAAGGTTTTTTAACTGAACATTTTGAAATTTCATATTAATCCTTCCTGACTCAATCCTCGAAAGGTCAAGAAGGTTGTTAAGTATATTTGTGAGGCGGTTGATATTTCTATCCGCCATAGTTAAAAATTTGTTCTGTGCTTCATTAATCTCTCCTGTCTTCCCTTTAAGCATTAACTGAATTGCATTTTTTATTGAAGCAAGGGGGGTTCTTAATTCGTGTGATGCAATGGAAACAAATTCTGACTTAACCTGATCTATCCTTTTTAATTCTTTGTTTGCCTTTTCTAATTGTTCTATATAATCCTTCATCCTTAGGAAGCGTTGTTTTTCTTCCAGCACCTTTTTAAGCCTTAGAATCATCTCGTCAATATTTAGGGGTTTGGTGATATAGTCACTTGCTCCCTCTTTCATAGCCTCTATAGCAGAGTCGATTGTTCCATGACCAGTCATTAATACCATAAGAATCTCCGGTCTTTTTTGTGATACCTCTTTGATTAGTTGTAACCCGTCGATTTTTGGCATCTTAAGGTCTGTAAGAATAAGATCAAACTTATCATTTTCGATTTTCTTTAATGCCTCCTCTCCATCTATGGCCACATCTACCTTATAACCTCCTATTATTGTAAGGGCCTTTGAGAGGAAGTCTCTTATCTCCTTTTCATCATCTACTACTAATATCTTTGCTTCCATATCTATTCCTCTTCTTTCGGATTTAAGATCGTTCTCCCAGAAAGCCAATCATCGAGTGCATCCTTTTTGAACCTCCAGCTTCCGCCAACCTTACGACCAGGTATTTCACCCCTTTTTGCCAAACGATAGATTGTTCTCACATGGACACTGAGATATTGAGCTGCTTCTTTAGGTGTTAATATCTCTTTCAGAAAAATTTCATCTTTAAGGTTTTGGGATTTAGAGACCATTTTCATTTTTCACTTCCTTTTTATTTTTAATTTAACATTTATAAATAATAAACCTTACCAGTCTAAGACCTCTCGCACCTTTCTAACCAGTGTTGATGGTGAAAAAGGTTTTTCAAGAAAGCCGATTTCAGGTTTTAGCAGGTTATGCTGAATTGTCATATAATCAATATATCCGGAGATAAAGAGTATCTTTATTGCCGGAAGAAGTGGTCTTACTCGGTCAATAAGCTCAATACCACTCATTTGAGGCATGACAATATCTGTGATAATCATATCTGATTTATATCTATCCAAGAGATTTAATGCTTCAATCCCATTTGATGCCTCAATAACATTGTAGCCTTGTCCCCTTAAGATACGTGAAGCAAATCTGCGGACAAGAGGTTCGTCTTCGACAAGTAAAATACTTTCATTTCCTTTTGGAAGATAGCCAATCTCATCCCTTAATGGCAGGGGCACTGCCTCTTTCTCATCGTAAAGAAAATAAATTTTAAAGGTTGTTCCTACTCCTGCTTCGCTCTCGACCTCGATATCACCATTAAACTGTTTCACTATACCATACACTGTAGATAGTCCCAATCCTGTCCCCTTTCCAGGACTTTTTGTAGTAAAAAAAGGTTCAAAAAGATGTGATTTTATTTCTTCTGTCATTCCGATGCCTGTATCGCTTACACTAACCATGACATATTGTCCCTTTTTTATTACCGAATGTTTGATTTTATATGGGTTATCTAAGTTGATCCGTGATGTCTGGATAATAAGTTTTCCTCCATTTGGCATAGCATCTTTCGAATTCACTACAAGATTTACAATTATCTGTTCGAATAGGCCTGGGTCCAATTTTACTGATGCCTTCTCCTGTGATGGAATTATGATGAGCTCGATATCTTCTCCTATCAGACGGCGTATCATCTTATTCATATCAAGTAGTATAGTATTTATGTCTACAGTTTGTGGTGTCTGAGGTTTCTTTCGAGAAAACGTCATCAATTGTTTAATAAGATTGGAGGCACGTTCAGAGGCTCTTTTTATCTCAAAGAGATACTCATATAAGGGGTCACTGGGTAATAGTGTTTGAAGTGCCAATTGGGAATAACCAACAATCGGAGTAAGAAGATTATTGAAATCATGGGCTATCCCACCTGTTAGGCGACCTATAGCTTCCATCTTTTGGGCATGGCGAAGCTGCTCTTCAAGCGCAGAAATCTCTTTCTCAGTCCTTTTTTTCTCCGTAATATCATTGATGATTAAAACAGAACAATTTTCGACCTCCTCACCTATATTATATTTTTTAGACTTAATAGGCTGAACTTGTATATTAAGGATGCGATTAAGAATCTTATCATCAGCCTCTTCTTCATGAGTTTTCCCTTGCACTGCCATTTGCCAGGCATTTGCCCAGAAGGCCTTTAAATAACAATCAGGATCTGTGCAATTAGGATGAATCAGTTCATGGAGTTCTTTCCCCTTCACATCGGAGACCTTGCATAGATTCCAATCTTCAACAGCACGATTGGTTCGAAGAACTTTACCATTATGATCAAAGATACAGATTATCTGCGGGAATGAGTCGACAGTAGATTCCCATTCTCTTTTTGCCCTCCCAATAAGAGCAAGACTCTCTTTCAATGATTCTTCTAATTGTTTTCTTTCTGCGATTTCTTGTTTAAGCTTTTCGTTTGTTTTTGTAAGTTCTTCGGTCCTTTCAATAACCCTTTTTTCAAGTTCAATATGAGATTTTTGAAGTGCCTCTTCAGCCTTTTTTCGTTCAGTAATATCATGAAAGATGAGTATTTTACCTCTAAGCCCCTTGTTTTTTTCAAACACAGGAATCAAACGAAGCTCATAGCAATTTCCATCTTTTTTAACCTCTTTTACCTCTCCTTCTAAGTGATCTATCTCCATATTTTCAAAAAGATTTGAGAGAGCATCCTTGATAGGTTGACCTATAATCTTTGAAGAAGAGCAACCAAATAACCTCTTTCCAGAGAGATTTACATCTACGATATTATTATGAAGATCAAGAATTATTATGGCATCACTCATATTCTCTATGACCATATCATGAGCTAAAGGAACAACTTTAAAAAGCTGGAATCTTAAAAGACCAAAACCTAAATAGATCCCGGTGATTATAAATCCGAAGGGAGTTAAATCAAGATACGGGATTGGATTTAACCTTGTCAGGTAAAGCATATTTCCTACCCAGGGAGCAAAGATACCTGTAAGCACAGAGGCTAATTGACCTTTATAAATATGGCTTGTATGAAAAATATTTCTTAAAATCTGTAGTGTACTTGAGGAGAGCATGATGTAGGAGTAAAGAATATAGAAGATAAACCATGGACCATAGACAGAATCCCGTATTAACAGCTGATCAGTTAATCTCAATGAATGGGAGCTCCATATTAATCCATGCCACTCATTTGTCCATGTTAATATTATAGTAGCAATTGGTATTGTTGAAATTAATAATAAATGTTTTGTTTTAAGAAATGTCTTTCTTTTTGTATAGTGAAAAGAGAATATAAACCAGAAAAGAGGGATACTTATAACTCCAATATATTTTATCTTTGCCCAGAGTATCTTTGTATGAAGGGAGCTTGCGCTTAATTCTATTGAGTATGCAAACGACCATAAAATGAATGAGATTAAAAGAAGCATAAATGATTTTTTCCCGGGAGAAACAGACCTTCTATGTATAGAGATTAAGATTACTATTAGGACTAAAGAGACCGTGTTTAGAAGGATTTGGACAGGTTTAAAAATCATACTAAGCGAATTAGCAAATTTTATTCCCAAATAGTCAAAATTTTCATAAATAGTTTCCTATTTGACTTTATCTTGTTGTTTTTTCAAGGGTTTTTAAAAAATAAAAGGGCGTTAAAATATTGATCAGTTAAGCATTTAGGGGTCTTAAAAAGGACAATTTTTTTAAAAATTTGTCAAAAAATGACAATTTTGCACTATGGCTTCCTTTTTAAGGCAGAAAGGATCTTTTCAGGCGTTATAGGAAGATCTGTTATTCTTATACCCACTGCATCGTAAATGGCATTTGCAATGGCAGGGGCTGTGGGGACAAGACCTGGTTCTCCTATACCTTTGGCCCCAAAAGGACCAAAGGGATCATCTGTTTCAACAATAATGGGTTCAATATTAGGAACATCTTTTGCAGTTAGTAATTTATAGTCAAGAAAGTTGGGATTCATTACCTTACCATTTTGAAGGATAAGTCTTTCTGTAAGTGCATAGCCAAGCCCCATAACCACACCTCCATAAACCTGACCTTCGAGAAGCATGGGATTAATAGCTTTACCAACATCATGGGCAGCAACATATTTTAGAATTTTTACCTCGCCGGTCTCTCTATCAACTTCAACCTCTACACCATGGGTACCATATGTGTATGTGAGAGAGAGATTCCCTTTGAATTCTTTGTCAAGATTTTCATTATTTGGATCATAAAAATTCTCTGCCATAATCATATTCCCTGAAGATGTGTAATGGGCTGCCCTAAGTAACTTACCAATAGGAGATTTCTTTTCAGGATCTTTTTTAGAGAAGATAATACGGTCACGGATGTCAAGATTTTCGATACTTTCTCCTAAGATCTTTTGTGCAATCTCAAGGATCTGCGATTTTAGTTTTTTAGCTGCCCCCCTTGCAGAATTTCCAGCCACGAATGTTGTTCGGCTTGCATGTGCTCCTACATCCCATGGACATACATCTGTATTTGTGTGAATCACTACTATATCTTCCACCCTTAGTCCGAGTTCTTCAGCAACGATCTGAGCAATGACTGTATCTGCTCCTTGTCCCATATCGGTTGCACCTGTAAAGACATTTACAGTGCCAAAATCATCAATTTTGATAATAGTACCGCAACCATCAGATTTATAGACTCGCGCTCCACCACCTACATGGATGAGTGAGGCCATTCCAACACCCCTGCCATCTCTTCTACCTCTATTCTGTCTCCAGTCGAGCTTCTGTGCTACGATGTCAATACATTCCCTGAGGCCACAGGTTTGAACTCTAAAATTTTGAGGGGTAATCTCACCAGGGGTATTTGAATTACGCAATCTAAAATCCAATGGATCAATTCCAGCCATCTCTGAAAGTATATCAATTTGAGATTCAATTGCAAAGGTAGCCTGAGGATTTCCATATCCCCTCATTGCCTGCGAATAAGTATTATTCGTATAAACACATTGTGCTCGATAACGAACATTTGGAACTTTATAAAGGGATGATATTGGCATCATCATTACTGAAGGGGTTGTTGCTCCCCATGAGGTATATGCCCCGTTGTCAAGAATCATACGCACATCTCTGAAAGTAAGAACACCATCTTTTGTACATCCTTGCGTAATATCGATAATTGCTGGTTGTCGAGGAGAGGTTGCAAAAAATTCTTCCTCTCGAGTAAAGAGAATCTTAACAGGTCTTCTGGTTTTGTAGGCAAGAAGGATAGCAATGTATTCGTAGGCATAAGTATCAAGTTTGCTACCAAATCCACCACCAATCGCTGTTTTTATTACACGAACCTTCTTTCCTCCTAATCCCATGGCTGAAAGGGCTTCGGTGAAGTCCCTTTGAGCCAGAGATGGTATTTGAGTATTGGTATACATGGTAAGGTTATTTTTTATGTCGAATTCTGCGATGCATCCACTTGTTCCCATACAACAATGGGTTACCCATGTTACTTTAAAACGATTCTCTGCCACAAAGGTAGAGTTTTTCTTTGCTTCATCAACATCACCTGCTTTAAAAAACCATGGTAGGTTAAGGATATTGGTTGGTTTTTTATCTTTGCTACTAACATGCTCCTCATGAATAAGGGGTGCCCCTTCTTTCATTGCCTCTTCTGGATCAAATACAGCTGAGAGGGGTTCATAATCAACATTTATAAGACTAATCGCCTCAGCTGCTATATCAGGGTCAATTGCTGCTACGGCAGCAACCTCATCTCTTCGTGATCGAACTTTATTCGCCTTAATAGGGGTATTATCTTTATAAAAACCAAATCTTATAGATGGGATATTGTAGCCTGTTAATACTGCCTTAACACCAGGGAGCTTTTCTGCCTTGGAGGTATCGATATTTAATATCTTTGCATGTGGATGAGGACTATAAAGGATTTTCCCATAAAGCATACCTGGGATCTTTAAATCGTGGATATAGACTGCTTTACCTGTTACCTTTTCTTCTGCATCGAGCTTTGGTATACGTTTTCCAACATTTATAAAATCTGTCATAATATTACCACCTCGAGATTTATATTTACTTAGGTTGTTGCCCTACAGCTTTAATAGCCTGTATAATTTGAATATAGCCTGTACATCTACATAGGTTGCCTGAAATTGCATTTCGGATTTCTTCTTCTGTAGGATTTGGATTTTCATCAAGAAGTGCCTTTGCTGAAAGGACCATCCCAGGTGTACAGAAACCGCATTGAACCGCTCCATATTCAATAAAGGCCTTCTGAATTGAATGCAAACTCCCCTGGGAATCGACTAACCCCTCAATAGTTAAAACCCTCTTATTGTCAACCTCCATCGCAGGAAATATGCAGGAATTTATTGCTTTACCTTCTACAATAACCGTACACGCCCCACATTCTCCCATTGAGCAACCTTCTTTTGTTCCTGTCATTCCAAGTTTATCTCTTAATAACTTCAAAAGTGTAAGATGAGGTTCAATCTCTATCTGTATGGGCTCACCATTTAAGATAAAATTAATGACTTTTTTCATGAGGGAATCTCCTTAAGTAAATGCTTTACCATCTTCTTATAGCAGGAACTTCTTCGGGGCTTAAGATCCTCTCTATCGATCTCATTGACATCCGTTTCACATATACATTTATTATTTCTCTTCTATACCATGCCTCACCCCTTATTGTATCCCTTGGTTTAGCCTCCTTAGAGGCCATTTCAGCCACCTCTTCAATCAGCTCTCTTGTCAACTTTTTACCCCTTAATAATTCTTCTGCCTTATATACCCTTATTGGTGTTGGAGCTGAAACACCTAAGGCGATACGAATCTCATTACAGATCAAATCCTCTTTTTCGAGTTGATAAAGTATCGTAGATATATTATTTTGCGGGGAAAAGATATCTGTTCTTGATATGGTTGATTTATTAAGAGAGATTAGCACTGCAATCCCTACAATTGGTAGGTCTAAGGCTTTTCTACGCTGATGTTTCCAATATGAAGAGCCTGTATTTGGAAGGGGTTTGGGAATGAGGATCTCTGTTAGGATTTCTCCAGGCTCAAGGGCTGTCTCCCCTGGTCCTTTAAAGAATTGATCGATCGGGACGATCCTTTCTGACTTTGAGGATTTTAACTTCAGCCGGGCATTTAGAACAAGAAGTGGAGGCCCTGTATCACAGGACGGGGCGGCATTACATATGTTTCCACCAATTGTTGCGACATTTCGAATCTGAACAGAACCTAAAACATCAACTGCATCTGAAAGCGCAGAGAAGTGCTTTCGAATCAAGTTCGATTTTTCAATCAACCTGTGAGTAACCATAGATCCAATTTTAAGATCGCCATCAAACTTTAACTCGTCCAATCCTTCTATTGCTTTTAAAGATATAAGGACCTCAGGCGATATCTCATTCTTTTTAATCATC
>JBBIOI010000015.1:0-41161 GCA_037443425.1 Deltaproteobacteria bacterium | reverse complement strand
TTCTCTGGCGGTGCATTTGGATCAATTAATATACGAACACCAATGGCTTCGATTTCGATTAAACCGCCAAGCATCGTTATTAGTTTTCGTGCTGTCACATCAAGCCGGCGATTGGTAATATCGAGTGTGCCCAAAAGCGCAGGGATATCATCATTCAGATCATCATCTTCGAGACGAACATCAATTCCTAAATCCTTGAAAAGCGTTGCTGAGTCTACCTCGAAATTGAGAACTACAGGCTCAGATATCTTTGCATCAATTGCACCCAGGGTTTCCCCTATCCGCATCTTCCCTGAATCAAAGAAACTCACATCCACAACCACAGGAAGAGAAGCTATAGCAGAACCAAGCTCAATTGCTCCATTCAGGATAGAAAGTCCTGAAAGATCTGCCACAAGATCGAAGCTTACACCTAAATCGGTCACTGCATCAGGACGGATCTGGTCTGGTGCGGTCAGAATGTAAAACGGGTTATCACCCGTATCCAGACCAAACACCAAATCTCCCATGAAAACTGCATTTTCAATACTAACCCTATCTGAGACAGCTTCTGGGAGTAATGTGCTGAAGTCTTCTGTTAGATCATCGAGCGCATCGAGTGCCAGTCCATCCATATCCACTTTTAAACGCACAATTTCAGCCGGCTCGGAGGGAAGCCCTTCGTTCAGCCACTGCTCAATCGTTTCGAAATCTGCCACGTAAAGGACTTCGGTATGGTCGAGGACATGCTGGCCAAGTTTCTGGGCAAGCTTAAGCGCCTCGTCCAATGGGTTATCAGTTAACGGAGATTTAATGGAATTGAATGCATCGAGGAGTTGTTGATGGAAATCGGTGCGGTTGCCTTGGATCGCATCCTCAGCTAATCGGCGGATGTCTTCCATCAACACAGCCAAAGTAAAATCTTCAGTCCCATCCTGATTCACATCCGGATTGAGGACATTGATATCTTCCCATGTAAAATGGAAACCAGCTTCATCTTCAGATGTTGCAATAATTGAGGTAGTTGCGATAAAGTGGAAGGGATCGCCTCCATGCTCCGTGTTGTTGTTGTGGTCACCATCGGCATCAACATAGTCGAGCAGACCGATGGTTATATCGAGTTCAAGATCCGCACTCACTGCATCCAGATCAACATTTAAAGAATCAAAGTTGGAAAGAAATTCCTCGGTTCGTAGCTTTCCATCAGTATCACTGTCAAGAGGGGTAAGGAGTAGCCTTGGCGTCAGGTTAATTTCTCCTTTAGCAGAAACATTGAAATCACCAAGAGTGCCTGTGGCTTTGGCAGTACCAGTGATTTCAGCATCAAGAATTGAATCTGCTGTTACAAAGAATCCAGTGGTATCAAACCCGAAGCCTACATTGAATAAAGGCATGGCCTCGACCGCTATATTCCCCTGCAGATTCAGGCCAGCCAGCCCGCCGATGTCGCTTGCATCGAAGCCATAGTCTGCATAGAAGGGAGAGAGGTTTTTCGGATCTGTCCGGTAACGCAAACGGGTGAGATCTCCTACCTGATCTGTCCGGCCCGAGAGGAGGTTTGCCAGGTCCTCACAAGTTGCTACATATTCCACATCGAACCCAACTCCCTCCAAAGCAGTCAGTAGATTGATAGCTCTGTCAGGGGGATCCACAAATGATGAAGGATCAGCACCAGCAAGAGTCATATAATAATTTATAAGGTAATCAGCAGATGATACAGCGTTAACTCTGCCAAATCCAGAATTTGGACTCCATCCAGAATCCTCCATATCAGTTGCAACTTCTGTTAGGGCATCCATGACATCTTGCCGCTCGTTGACCAATCCACTGAAATTCAATTCTGGGTATGTTACTAAAATTTTTCGCTGGAGCTGAATAAGTTGAGCAATGATTCCTGCCACATGAGGCGCAGCAGCCGAAGTGCCTTGGAAAGGAATACCAAATCCGGCTGCACCCGATGTTTGGATGTTAGAAATACCCATTACGTCTAAGCTCTGCCGTGGTATTTCCCCTAAAATAGTAGAGGGGCCAGAGCTACTATATACGGCAGGTACGCTTAAATCATCCAAATTAATCAGCTCAGGATTCTGGTAGGGGGCATCTATAGCGCCAACGGTAATGACTCCCGGAATTGCCGCATGTCCGAAGATACTGTCGCTATCTGGGTTGAGAGCAACAAGGGTATGATTGGCGAAAATTTCTAAATAACTGTTTTGAGAAGCTTCTGGATCGCTACTTAAAAGGTAAAGGCGCACTTCTTTTTCTGATGCAGTATTATTCCTATATTTAATGAAGGCACGAAGACTCGAATCCACAATTTCTGCGGGCAGAATATTATTTCCTGCATCTCTTAACTCAAGAGCGGGAAACTGAGTATTGGGTTGAAGGTTTTTCCCTGACGTTTCGAGTCTAACAATGATTGTTTCCCCTGCACCAAGTTGAAACTCTATATAATCTTGATCTAGGCTGAAGGCATGGGAATACTGGTAACCGCCGCCTCCTTCGGTTGGTGGTTCGTAAGTCTTAGGTGTAAAAGTTCCTTGATAAGAGTTGCCTATAGGCCCTAATTCTCTGTTTGTTAAAATCTCTATACTTGCACCCGGCAATGCAGCCATCGCGTTAATAAAGAGTCTTGCTGTCATTTCCTGGTTGCTCGTGTTTGTGTATCGTAGAATGCTTCTCGGTGCACCGGTTACAACCGAGACTGGGAGCGGATTGGATGCTTCATCAAATAGCTTTATTTGCAAATTCGAAAAGTCAGGATTACTCCACTGCATCAGGGCAACAAGGGTGTTTCCACTTCCCACGTCGAAAGAGAGATAATCATTCGTAGGCCAGGTTCCAAATTGATTCTGCCAAAGATCTGGAAACATTGGGCTTCCGGATTTAAAATTGAATTCTCCTTGATAATGTCCGTAATCATCGTTACCAGCTGCAGTTACGAATACAACATCGGTTTTTGCGAGATAGTCCGCTACCGTGCTGGCAATTAAACCGTCAAAAAACCATGGTTCATCTCGAAAACTTATATCATCGACAATAACATCAACGCCTTGATCAATTAACCATTTGATGCCTTCTATAAAGCGAATCTCTATGGGCTCATCATCCGAACCGCTAACCGGATCTCCTACCCCGGAGAAAAAGACTTTTATATCAGGGGCGGTGTCGAATAGAATCTCCATCATAGCGGTTCCTTCAGCCCCAACACTTATATTCGATTTTCCATTAAGGAGAGGGCCCCCTGGGTGGGAAGGATTCCAATTGCCCCAGTCCAATGGAATATCGCCACTCGCAATCGCCTGTTCGATGCCCAGAATACCATCAGAAATCAGACCTACCTTAATACCTTCACCTGTTAAGTCATAATTTTTTCGTAAATAATAACTTCCGAGGAGCATATCTCCTGCAGTATAATAAGGGCCCATTCCGCGGGATCTATAATTATGTAAGGCTTCTTTATACACTCCCATCCAATTTGTCTCCTGGGAGAGCCAGTGAATTGCTTCATCGAACCAATCGAGGGCGTTTTGCTGAGAAGTTCCTTCCAAAATCTCAGATGGCCATTCACCTATTGTCTTTTGGGGACCGAGATCGTCTGCCAGTGGAATAGAAATATTATTAAGTAATCCAGCCAAACGATCATCAAAAACTTCCATCAATTGTTCGGTAAAATAAGGCAAAAGTGAATAGATCAAGTCTTCTGTGCAAGGAAAGTCGATTTTGGTCTGAACGCTAACATCATTATCAGTGATCTGAATTGTCCACTCTCCTGCCCATTCGAGCTTTATGGGTTGAAGCATGAAGTCCAATGATATGACTGCGCTCCCATTTACAACCGGTTGTAAGAAATCGCTTGTGAACTGATCTAGCCGTAATCGCAGACCTGGAGTAGTTCCAGAAAGGCTGATTATGAGCCCATCTGCTCCAGTTGCAACACTTCCCGAAGCATCGATAGATAAATTCCCAATCAGTGGAAATTGTCCGCTTAAAGGATCTTCATATCTCAGATTAAGCTCAAGGATATCATCGCCTGAGAGATAAAAACCTTCCTGGTCTATACCTAAATTGAAGTTCAACCTCAAGTTACCGATCCAGTTTAAAAGGCCACTCAGGCTCGCAGAAGGGTGTAGATCCTGGAGAATCGAGAGAATAGAATTGTCAAATTCGGAAGTCGCATTGAGGCCGGAAGCCTCACTTTGGAAGCGCAGGGCAAGGATATCTCCTGGCATGGAAATATCAGGGATGGCGTGGGTTTGGTCGGTGAAACCTCCTCGTATTCCCAATACTTCGAAACCTGCGATTTCCAAATTGTTGACCAGCTCTGTCAAAGAGTCACTTGATGACACAACAGGTTCCTGTAATTGAGAAAAGATTGAGTCAATACCAAGGCTTGTTCCAAGGTTACCAGGTAGGATTGTCAAATCAATGCCGTTGAAAAGGCTCCCGATGCGAGGTATTTCAGGAAACAATGCTGCCAGACCTGTGTTGATATCGCTTACAAGTTCAGCAGGTTCAGGTAAGGGGGCATAGACCGTTATCGTTACTGTAGCATAGTCGCTTATGGCCTGGCCATCTGAGACTCGATAGTTAAAAGAGTCTGTGCCAGTGAAACCTGTCTCTGGCATATAGGTAAGAGTCCCATTGGGGTTAATGGTAACTGTCCCATGGGCTGGGTTTGTAAAATCTGAAACCATGAGATCATCAAAATCTGGATCTTCATCATTGAGTCGGACGTCAAACGTTACAGCTATGTTTCTATCTGTGGAAATAGAATCGTCTCTGGCCACTGGCGATTGGTTCTCCAAAGCAGTAGTGACCAATGTCACAGTTGTAGTTCCGTAATTGACATTCAAATCAAAAGCCCCAAATTTATCGATTACATCAAACGTGCCAAAAATCGAATAAGCAGTGATAACCGGGTAATTCCCGGTCTTTTCTGTCCCCGAAACAATAATCTTTCCATTTAAAATAAGTAATCCGTTAACATCTAAGACATCAAATTCTCCGGAAACAGGATTTTCAATCTCTATTTTTGTTATAGCTGTTTCACTTTGAATTACATTTCCGACAATGGTAAGTGTGCCGGTGCTGTCACCGCCTACCTTCCCAGGTGTAATAATTCCTTGATTGTCGAGTGTGTAGCCTTTTCCAACATCTATTATTCCAGTGCCAGCGAGTGTACCATTGCTTATAAACCCTCCAATCCTCCGGAAGACCGTTCCATCACCAAGATAGACGATACCTGTATTACTAAAAGCAGGCTTAACATCAATTGTCCCAGAATTTATCTCGATAGTCCCTGTTGAAGCATTGACCACGCTAAATGTCCCACCATTGTTTTGAAACCCTGAGGTCTCTGTTCCAGCACTCTTTACCACCTTGCCCGTATTATTGAAGGTAGCAGTACCACCAGTAGCATCCACATAGTTGTTGACCTTGAAATCAAACACCCCCACATTGTCAATCACCGCACCGTTTTGCAACCGCAACCGATCATATACACTGGTGCTCGTGCTGTAGTTGATCACACCCGCATTGTTGAGCGTGATATCGTCAAGTGTGTGGCCCCCGCTACCGCTCACATTCAACACTGCTCCGTTTGCCAATACGAGAATGGCCGTGCCTGCACCTGGACTGCTGATTGTACTGCCCGCACTCCAATTGAAGGTCGTACCAGATGCAAGGCTGAGCGTGCTGCCAGCCAAGATGTTAAGCGCCCCCGAAGAATAGTTCAAAACTCCACTGAGGCTCGTGTTACTGAAGTTGACCGTCGCCCCAACCAGATTCAATACCCCCGTCACACTGCTGCCCGCAGCAAAGTTGTGGGTGTTGCCGCTCAACCGCACATTGGAACCTAATATCGTAAGAACTCCCGAATGGTTGCTCAATACCGGTAGGTTCAGTGTCCCGGTTCCTGAATCCAATGTGCCACCAGTATTGTTGAATGTCATTGTCCCACCATTGTTTTGAAACCCCGAGGTGCCTGTTTCTGCACTCTTTACCACCTTGCCCGTATTGTTGAAGGTAGCAGTACCACCCGTCGCATCCACATAGTTGTTGACCTTAAAATCAAACACCCCCACATTGTTGATCACCACACCATTTTGCAAACGCAACCGATCGTAAACACTGGTACTGGTACTGTAGTTGATCACACCCGCATTGTCCACCCTGATGCTATCCAGGGTGTGATCACTGCCCCCTGTCACGTTGAGCGTCTTACCTGCAGGAATATCAATAAGCCCGGTACCCAAACCTTTCACCATCGCCCCACCACTCCAGTTCATCATATCAACTGTCAACGTCCCGGCCAGGTTCAACGTCCCTCCAGAAAGATTAAAAATAGCCGAATGCAACGTTGAACCTTCCTCAATAGAAAGGCTTCCGGAGGATAGGTGCAAAGTGGCGTCAATAATGGACGAATCTGCAGAAAGTGACAGTGATCCTCCTGAGACAGTAATGTTCTCATAACTGTTGAGGCTGCGAATGGATTGACTTCCTGAAGAAAGGATGATTGTAGGATTAGATTCTGAAAGATCGATCAACACATCATCATTCACACCAGGTAGTTGGTCTGTGCTCCAGTTAAATCTATTCTCCCATCGATTGTCACCACCGCCACCATCCCACGAAACTGCATCAAGAAGAAGACGGGGTTCAAGGGGCTCGAGAAAAAACTTATTTCTTATTAAATGTATTTTCTTGTTTCTGTTTCTAAATCTCAGTAAACTTCTAATAAGGCTCATTGACTGCCCTCCATTCCTTCAAAAATGGAATATAAAAGGTGATGCAATTAATTTTTCAAAAAAAGGAAAATAAAAAGAGGGGAAAAATAAATTATCAGCTAAATTGAGTGGTTTTAAATTGAAGCATTAATCCCAAATTATTTATTTGAAGAAGGGATTGCCAAGAAGAATGCTCAATTTAGTGGAATAAATTAAAAAGACCTTCAAACCATTTTTTCTCCTCTCGTACCTTTTTATTTTTATATCAAATTTTTAAGCCTGTGTCAAGAAATTCTTGACTGGAGCAGGAATTCCGTAATTGAGTTAGAAAGCAGGGGTAAAAAGGTGAGGAAGTGCAGTATTGAAGGGTTAAATCTTTAAAGGGGCATTAAAAATACACAAGGAGGAATTTTCGCAAATGGTTATTAGGCTAAAATATGGGTAGGAAGCGGCTCTGAGAAAATACATATACCTTATCCTCGAAAGAGGACTAAAAAAGGGGCTGAGGATAGAAGGCGAGGATGGATAGTTATCCTCCTCGCGACAAGATCCAAGGGGCAGCAATTTTCATTTTTACTAATTCCACACGAAGTTCATTAGCCAAACCTATCAAGGTTAAGTCTTTGCGTCTCTGGGGTTTGAGATTTCTGTAGTAGAAGCTCTGCAGGAGGACGAAGGCAATAAAGAGGGTGAGGATGAAATTGAGGATGGCCATGGGATGATGCTTGAAACAGTGATCGAGGGCCCAGTAGGTTACAAGGGTATGGAATAAATCGTTTTCGATCTCCCAGCGTCTGTGAGCCACGTACCAGAGCATTCGGGTGGAGATTTGTGACATAGAGAGTGTCGTTACCCACCACCAGCGATGTACCTCCTTTTGTTCGACGAGATTGTTGTTTTTACGGCGCCATTTTGTTACAGTCTCCTCCGTATAGAGAACTCTTAGAGGAACCTCTATGCCTTCTGCGGTCATAAAGCCTTCTGCGTCCTTGGCCTTGATTTCAGAGTGCCCTTCCTTCCAAACCTTCGGTTTCATCATAGAGAAAACCCCCTGGGCATCCTGAATGAGCACCCGTTGTTCTCCCTTTAGCACACTAATGACATCTTTGTGATGCTTTAGACAGAGATTATAAAAAGGGGCTTCAAAATAGATAGCATCAGTAAGCACCACGTCAAAGAATCGTCCGTAGCGATCGATTGCACGTTGCAAAAGCCTTCTGGCAGCAATCACCTCACCCTCTCCAGGCCGAATCATCTCTACGTCCAGGGGCATCGAAATCTGAAATCCAACTAAATAAAAGACCACACCTCGATGATAATACTCGATCACCTCCTCACCCCCCACCTTCACCCTCCGTTGACAACACTCAGGACAACAACGAACTCGACTGGGAAAAAAACTCATGGCCATCAAAGACCCCCACACGGAAAGGCCAATCATTCCGGAGTACCTTGTTACGCCCTAATCGATGGTTAATCCAAGAAAGCAACTTCCTCAACTGATCAGGCTCCATCAAACACATCACATCCCCAATACGGTCAGCACTGGGCTTTATCTTCCCAATAACCCTCTCCAACCTCCTGGGTTCTCGAAGATCCTGCTGCATCCCATTAATACTTCTATGGCGCATCACAAATAAGAAAAAGACACTCCCCCAGATAGCAGACACAGGGATGCGAGGCCGCCTCCGAGTATCCCGAAGAGTCCCTATATGTTTGCTGAAGTTAAAGACCTTTTCAATATAACAACAGAATCGTTTCATCATGGCTGTTTCCTCCTTAGCTCTTCTTTCTTAGCAAAGAATCTTCTAAGACAAAATTCAGAGATCTGTTCCATTAACCCCCAGGCCTCCTGATAATTGGCAACCCATTGACGTATTGTGTTTTCTATGGTTTTAGGGATATGAATCATCTTTCGTTTTCCTCCTATTCGGAGGGCTAGATAAAGGCCTGGATGGAGTTCTCCTCGGGTGCATTTGCAACCGGGTTTTCCACAGGTGCGTTTCATGGTGACGAGGCTACCGCAGAGGAAGGGTTTATTATGGAGGATTTGGGTAAGTCGGGATCTGGCCCTGCGTTCTTTATCTGTCATATGGATTCTGGGAAGCATATGAGTCACCTCCTTTTATCTGATATATTATTATATATCAGAAAATAAATATATTGTCAAGTACTTTTCGAATGAGAATTTGCCTATGATAGGCCATCTAAACTTAAGCTATTGAATTCATGTAGAGTTTTTTAAAGAAAAAAATTTATTTGCGGAATTTCTGTGACTGGAGTTTCCTGAGTTTTTGATAATAATTTTTTCTAATTCATTGAAACTATTTAGTTAATTAAGGATTTACAAGTTAGAAGGAAATTTTTTTAATAAAGTTAGAGATTCCTGAGTTAAATATAGGCTATAATGTTGAGAAGATTGATTATCAAGAAAATGGAGGAGTTATGAGCGTAGAATCTAATACTGTAGCGAGTTTGAAGGGGCAGCTTTCAAAATTCTCAGGAATCATTTCGAGGGGTTTTAGACAACCCAAGAGGAGATTGATCAAAGAGATGCTTTATGGGATACAAGCTTCGAAGGATGTGAAGTTAAGCAATATTTCGCGGACACTTAAGGAGGAGCAGGCCTTGATTAAGACTGAGGATCGATTATCGAGGAATTTAGATGATGAGGATTTTACTGATGTCATCAATGGAGAGATTTGTAGGCTTGGGGCGACGAAGGTGACCGATGATATGGTGATAGGGATTGATTCTGGAGATATTAGGAAGAGGTATGCCAGGAAGATGGAGTTTTTGGGGAGAGTGCGTGATGGCAGTGAGGGTGAGATTGGAGAGGGTTATCCGTTATGTAAGGCTGTGGCAACTGATATTGAATCGAAGAGGGTTATTCCTCTTTATTGTGAGGCTTATTCTTATGTAGCAGAGGATTTTAAGAGCGAGAATACTCAGATCTTGAAGGTGATTGATACGATTTTTGAGCATCTTGGAGACAGGGGCATTGATGCTCATGATAGGGGAGGGGACCGTGGGGTGATCTATGGGAAATATCTTCAGGGGGATAAGCCGCAACGATTTGTGATTCGTTTAGTTAATCGGGATTTGATTCATCAGGGGAGGCGGAGGAATTGTTGTGAATTAGCCAAGGTACTTCCTACACCTTATGAGACGGCGTTAATTGTTTATGAAGATGGCAAGGAGAAGAGAAGGACGGTTCATTATAATGCTGTTTTGGTTAAGCTTCCTGGTTATGATTATAAGCTTTATTTAGTGGTGGTTAAGGGTTTTGGGATAGAGCCGATGATGTTGTTGACGAGCTGTGAGGTTAAAACGTATCAGAAGGAGAGTGTATGGAGGATTGTGGAGTATTACCTTGCTCGTTGGAAATGTGATGAGTCGTATCGTTATATCAAGCAGTGTTATCAGCTTGAGGATGTGAGGGTGAGGAGTTATATAGGTATTCGCAACATTGTGGTTTTAGTGTTAGCGGTTTCTTATTTTGCATCTGTATATCTTGGGCAGAGTATTAGGCTCAAGTTGTTGGTAGAAAGGATCTTTATTGTTTCGAAAAGATTCTTTGGGGTTCCAAGCTTTTTTAACTATGCGATTGCTGATGGGATCTATAACCTCCTTTATCCGGATAAGACAGCATTGCGGGGAGTTAAACCAAACAACCTTGATGATTTTCAGCTCTGTTTTCACTTCGGATAAAAACTCAGGAAACTCCAAAAAAATTTTTGTTGACAATTTTTTTTAGGTTATTATAAATGTAATTATGGAAATTCTTAAAAGGAGGGATCATATGAGAAAGTTAATGATTTTAATCATTATATCAATTTTGGTATTCAGTGTATCTATAACATTGGCACAAAAAACAGTCCGCATTTCAATTGCTACAGGTGGAACAGGAGGTGTTTATTATCCCCTTGGAGGTGGAATGGCAAATGTATTATCAAAATATATACCATACATGGAAGCTACTGCTGAAGTTACAACAGCCTCTGTAGATAATTGTCTCCTTGTAGGGGCTGGAAAATCGGATCTGGCTTTGATAATGGCGGATTCAGGATGGGATGCCTATCGAGGGAAGGGAAAGTTTAAGAAACCAATTCCTTTAAGGACAGTAGCTGTTCTTTACCCAAACAACTTTCATATAGTAACATTCGAGGGGAGCGGAATTGAAAAGGTAACAGATTTAAAAGGAAAGAGGGTATCGACAGGTGCGCCCGGAAGTGGAACAGAGGTAATGGGTTTGAGGATACTTGAGGCTTATGGATTGGATGCAGATAAGGACATGAAGAGGGATCGATTGGGTGCGTCAGAATCTGCAGGGGCATTGAAGGATAAGAAGATCGATGCCTATTTCTGGTGTGGTGGATTACCAACAGCCTCAATCACAGATTTAGGGGCAACACCAGGGATTAAAATTAAATTGATTCCCCATGATGATGCAGTCCCAAAGATGAGAGAAAAATATGGACCTTTATACGTGAAAGGAGTCATTCCTGCTAAAACTTATCCGGGTCAAGATGTTGATGTGCCAATTGCAGTCGTGTGGAATATCTTAATATGCAACGAGAATATGAAAGAAAATATTGCATATGATATTGTAAAAACCTTATTTGAGCATAAAACAGAATTGGTAGCTGTTCACAGGGAAGCAAGATGGCTATCCTTAGAACCACAAGTATCAGGTGCTTCGCCCCTACCATTTCATCCAGGAGCTATCCGTTACTTCACAGAGAAGGGAATTAAAGTTAAATAGGTGAAGGTAAAGTTCTTTCTCCTCCTCCTATTAATTATATTAGGAGGAGGTTTTTTTCTTCTTAAAGAAACCTCTCTCCTATCCATAGAGAATATGGATAGATCGAGGTCAATCTATATTAAGATTGCTCCTAAAGATAAGTTTTCTATATTCTATATCCATTCTATCTATCAAGAGCCTGTAATTGAGGAATTCATGGTAGAGAAAGATTTCATTATACTTATAGGTGTTAAAACAAAGAGTCCTGCAGTAATGGAATACTATGGATTTGAGGATACAAAAGAGTTTCAGAAGATGAACGTTAGGTTAGGTGGATTTTTTATAATTAAGAGGGCGTCAGGGGAAGGGCAAGGATTGATTGTTAAAGATAAAAAGATATATTTAAGTGAGTTAGGTGAGAAAGGTGATAGAATTCTAATAAGATTAAAACAAATCTCCCTTGGAAGATATATTTTTTCTAAGTTTTTTCAAAAACTTTTATAGGATAAATATCATTGACTTCGGAAAATCAGTTGGGTTTTAAAAATTAAAAATCAGAGGAGGAGAAGTTGTCAGAGGGAAAAAATTTTAATCAAGAGATTATTACTGAAGAGGCGCTTAAAGAAGCTGAAAAGTATATTGAGGAAGAAGAGGGACCTTCGAGAAGATTAACGGGGAGAATGGATCTTTTTATTACCATCGTTGCTGTAATAATGTCAATTATTCATCTCTATGCAGCAATAGGTGTTATCCTCACACAGGTATTAAGGGGCATCCATGTAATGTTTGTACTATTTCTTTCGTTTTTAGTATTTCCCTCTTTTAAACGATTTAAGAACCGAATAATCTGGTACGATTATATTTTATCATTGCTTGCGATAGCTGTGATCATATATATGCTAATAGATTTTGAAGAGTTTATATATAGGTCAGTCGTTCCGAATTCATGGGATATAATTTTTGGTACCATTCTTATACTTCTTATTTTAGAGGCAACCCGAAGGACCACAGGCTGGATTATGCCTGCAGTAGTTATTGCTTTTATTATTTATGCATTCATTGGTCCCCATTTACCACACCCGTGGACCCATCGCGGATATGATATCGGTCGTCTGGTTGGCCACATGTATATGACACTTGAGGGAATATTTGGTGTTCCTATAGATGTCTCTTCAACGTTTATTATTTTATTTACCATTTATGGTGCCTTTCTTGAGGTATCGGGCGCAGGAAAGTTTTTTATCGATTTCTCATTTGCTGCGATGGGAGGAAAACCTACCGGAGCAGGTCGAACAGTTACACTTGCCTCTTTTCTACTTGGAGGTCCATCTGGAAGCGGAGTAGCCACTACTGTTACCCTGGGGTCAGTGGCTTATCCAATGCTTGCAAAAGCGGGTTATAGCAGAGAGGCTGCAGGTGGACTCCTTTCTGCAGGTGGAATCGGGGCTATTCTATCGCCTCCCGTTTTAGGTGCAGCGGCATTTCTTATTGCTGAGTTCTTAAAGATCTCGTATTTAGATGTGATTGTTATGGCATGTATTCCAACATGCCTTTATTACTGGTCGATTTTTTTAATGGTAGAACTCGATGCGAAGAAATTCGGTGTAAAACAGATTACATTTGATAAGACATATAGCCTATGGGAGCTTACAAAGCTCTATGGATTTCACTTCGTCTCTCTTATAGCTATCGTTGTAATCATGATTCTTGGTTTTACTCCTATTATGGCAGTTTTTTGGGCAACGGTTATTGCTTTTATAGTGAGTTTTATAAGAAAAGATACTGCCTTGGTGCCTGAAAAATTGGTTAGGGCATTGAGAAATGGTTCTATCGGTGTTCTTAGTGTTGCTTCAACTTGTGCCGCAGCAGGAATCATTGTTGGTGTGGTTACACTTACAGGCCTTGGATTAAAATTTAGTTCCATAATCATTGCTTATGCTGGAGGGAGTATATTTCTAACTGCCATTTATACAGCAATCATCGTATGGGTTATAGGCCTTGCTGTTCCTGTAACAGCTTCTTATATAATTGCTGTGGTTATCACTGCACCAGCCCTTACACAATTAGGGGTTCCTGATTTTGCAGCCCATATGTTTGTCTTTTATTATGCTATCCTTTCAGAAGTTTCCCCTCCTACAGCCCTTTCGTGTTTTGCTGCTGCAGCACTAACAAAAGGTGATCCTTACAAGACAACAATGTATGCATGGAAATATACCCTTCCAGCCTTCATCGTACCTTTCATGTTTACACTCGATCCAAAGGGGGCAGGAATCCTTTTAAAGGGATCTATAACAGATATCATTTGGACAACCATCACAGCCTTTTTCGGGATTGCAGCCCTTACTGGAGGTGTTGAAAATTGGTTTATAAAAAGGACGACTATCTATGAAAGGATCATGCTTATCGCATCTGGCCTCTTACTTGTCTATCCGGTTGCTATTTATGATATAATAGGTTTTGGTCTTTTAGGCGGGGTTATTATTCTACAGAAATTAAGGGTAGAAGATTGAAGATCTTTTTATCTCTACTTCTCATTATCTTCACCCTTACAGGATGTACAAATTTAATTTACATCTCAAAACTCGGCTGGCATCAATCTTATATTAATTTTCATAGTATTCCTATTAAAGAGGTATTAGAGGATCAAGAGATTGATATTGAATTAAAGGCGAAGATCCGCTTCGTTCAGGAAGTTAAACGATTTGGCGAGGAAAGACTCGGTTTAAAAAAGACAAAGAATTATTCTAAATACTTTGAAACAAGGGGACCTATTCTCTATGTATTAACTGCATCCAGAAAGGATAAGCTTGAGCTATATAGCTGGAAATTTCCAATCATAGGTAGGGTGACCTATAAAAGTTTTTTTAGATTAAAAGATGCCTTGAAGGAGAAGGAAAAACTTAATGAAAAAGGGTTTGATACATTTATCCAGAGCGTTTGTGCCTATAGCACATTGGGTTGGTTTCGAGATCCTATTTTTTCATCTCTCTTAGATTTAGAAGAACCTATACTCGCAAATGTCATACTTCATGAGATGGTTCATAGTACAATATATTTTAAAGGGGAGACTGAATTTAATGAGCAGATAGCTACATTTATTGGTAATCGAGGGACAATCGAATTTTTAATCGAAAAATATGGAATAGATTCTGAAAAGGTTCTTTTTGCCAGAGATTATCAAGATGATGATTATCTATTCTCAAAATGGATTGATCAGGTTTGTAAAGAACTATCGGAGTTTTATGATCAACCTATTTCAATAGAAGAAAAGTTAAGAAGACGAGAGGAGGTTTTTGGATCCATTAAGGAGAGATTCAAAGAGATAAAGGTTAAGTTAAAGACAGAAGCTTATAAGAATTTTGATAGAATTAAAATCAACAATGCTGTTTTACTGGCCTATCGAAGATATATCCATCAACTTGATCGATTAGAGGCTATTTATAAAAATTTGGGTGGGGATTTGAGAAGGTTTATCAACTTTTTAAAAGAATTAAAAAGCCCTGGAAAAAGTTTACCCTTTTTTACCTCTCACGCTTACCAAGAATGAATTCTTCAACCATGATTTTTGCTTGATCATCTGGAAACTGGATAAGTGGATGTTTCATGGCATAAGCTGAAATTGAAATAAGTGGGCCTCCAATACCTCGATCTCGTGCAAGTTTGCAACATCGAATAGCATCTATAGCCATTCCGCCACTATTTGGTGAGTCTTCAACCGAAAGTCTCAATTCAAGGTTTAAAGGGACGCCCCCAAAACCTCTTCCTTCCATTCTTAAAAAACAGATTTTATTATCTTTCTGCCATGGAACATAGTCTGAAGGTCCGATATGTATATTTTCTGGTTCAAGAGGCTTGCTTAAGAGAGATTGGATGGCTTCTGTTTTAGAGATCCTTTTATTCTTTAATCGATTTCGATTAAGCATATTAAGAAAATCGGTATTTCCACCCGTGTTGATTTGATATGTCCTGTCCAGATGTATACCTCGATCCTCAAAAAGTTTTGTTAATACCCTATGTATAATTGTGGCACCCAATTGTGATTTTATATCATCTCCGACAATAGGTATTCCTCTTTCTTCAAATCTTTTTGTCCATTTTGGATCAGATGCAATAAAACTTGGCATACAATTTATAAAACTAACACCAGTTGAAAGACATGCCTCTGCATAAAATTCTGTTGCTCGATCCGAACCCACAGGGAGGTAATTAAGAAGGATTTCAGTGCCTGACTCTTTTAACACCTTTTCAACATCGCATGGCTTTTCATCAGATACTAAAAATGTATATTCTTCAGGATAATCTTTCATATGTTCTGAAACCCCATCCAATACCTCTCCCATAGAAACAGTGATTCCTGAATCATTAAGGTTTGGATAAAATATCTTTGTACAATTTGGTTTTGCAAAGATCGCTTCTTTAAGGGGCCTTCCCACTTTTCTTCGATCAATATCAAATGCACAAACTACCTCGATATCCCATGGTTTATATCCACCGATATTCAAATGCATAAGGCCCAGGGGCTCAAAATTCGGATCTTTTTGATAAATCTCCCTATAATATTCAATCCCTTGAAGAAGCGCACTTGCACAGTTTCCAACACCTACTATACCTATTCTTATTGGACGATTTTTCATATGATTTCAACCTTTCCAATATTAATTGCCTTTTATAACTTCTTCTAATTATCGTATTTCATGCCAATTGTCAAGATTTTTGAAAAAGAGCCCTGAAAAAGTCTTTGATAGACTGGGAAGGTAGGGTTCAAAACTCTTCGAATGCGGGCTTTTATTGTTTAAATTGCTAACAATCGCTTTAAAAAAACCAAATTATTTTAAGGGGATTTATCAATAGAGCTAATCTATAAAAGGTATCCGCTCGAAGGCTTTTTCACCCCACCTCCCCATTTATGAAAGGATTTTTAAATAGTTTTTCAGAGGTCTCTGAAACGAGATTTCTGAAAAAATCCATAAATAAATTTCTCTCCACACCTTCCTTCTCCTAAGAGACTCTACCCTCACTTACGTCATTCCCGTGAAAACGGGAATCCAGCTGTTTTTTAATGTTTTTATCTTACCCGGATTCCTGACTTAGCAGGAATGACAGCTTTAATTCTTATATAAATTAAGCTATTAAAGACTGTCATTGCGAGGCGAAGCCGAACCGATCTCTTCCAAATTTTCATTCCGAGTGAAACAAGAACCCTATGAGATGGCCGCGCCCTTCGGGCTCGCAATGACTAATAAAAAATAAACTTTTTCGGGCTAGTAAGCGAAAGTTTTTCCAAAGGGTCTTGACTAATTCAATTTTATTTGATATTTATCACAAAAATTAATTTACAGAGGGAAGAAATGGAAAGGGAAAGGAAGAAATTTCTTAATCAACCTGTGAGACATATAGATGTGAAAAATATAAAAAGCATCTTAGATTTGGTAGAGGGTTTTAGATATACATCTTTCCAGAGTAGAAATGTATTTAAATGCTTTGAGGTCTTTAAAAAGATGCTTAAAGACCCAGACTGTATCATATTTATGGGTTTATCTGGAGCTATGATTCCTGGAGGAATGAGAAAGGTTATTCGTGATATGATAGAGATGAAATTAATAGATGTCCTCGTCTCAACAGGTGCGAATATATTTCATGATATTTTTGAAAGTTTTGGCTACTGCCATTATGTGGGCTCAGAAGAAGGAGATGATGACCTCCTGAGGAGGCATCGGATTGTAAGGGTTTATGATGCACTTATGGATGATAAAGAGATAAATAAAGTGATATACCTTTTATCCAGTATTCCTAAAGAATTAAAGGAAAAGTTTGTATCATCAAGAAGATACTTAGAGATTCTTGGGAAACAATTAAAGGATGATAATTCAATTCTTAAAACAGCCTCTCAATTTGGTACCCCTATATTTGTTCCGGCATTAAGTGATAGTTCTATAGGTATAGGACTTACCATTCTTCATGCAAAAAGAAGGAATTTGACAAAAGGGGTTATAATTGATCAGATTAGAGATAGTTTTGAAATTGCACAGTTAAAGAGAATGGCAAAGATTACAGGTGCAATTTACATCGGAGGAGGGGTTCCAAAGAACTATATTCAACAACTTGGTCCTGTAAGTGAGTTAATTTTCCGTAGGGAAAGTGGACATAGATATGCATTTCAGATTACTACAGATGATCCTAAGTGGGGGGGATTGTCAGGCTGTACATTTGATGAGGCAAAATCCTGGGGGAAGATCGAAAAGGAATCTGCATATGCAGCAGTCTATATTGATGCTACCATTGCCCTACCATTATTAGTGGGTGCTCTCCTTCAAGATGAAGATATATATCGTTCGAGGAAAAGAAGAAGATTTGTCTGGGAAGGAGAGAAGCTTAAATCGATAAAGTTTATTTAAAAATACCCTATTAAAAAGTTGAAAAAAAACAAATTAATGATTAAATTTAATTAGAAACTAAATGGAGGAGGATTTATATATCCATGGAAATTCTAAACTCTAAAGTCCCCGATCAGAAAGAGTTAGAGAAGGAATTGAATGAGTATCTGGGTAAGAAATATGGAGATCGTATCAGGTTAGTTGTTCCAATGCTTTTCCCAAAGCCTCAAGCTGAAGAGGTTTCCAAAGAAGAAAAAGAGACAGGGGAGGGGAAAGGGAAGATCAACTTTGATCTTAAACCAGAAGAACTTGAGGCCTTTTTAAATGATTATATAATCAGACAAGATGAGGCAAAAGCGGTTCTGGCAACAAAGATCTGCACACATTTTAACAGGATCAAATTTACGCAGATGACCAAAGGTAAGACAAGATATGAAGGGGTTGGGCATATCAAAAATAATATATTGATGATCGGTCCTACTGGTGTAGGAAAGACTTACCTCATTAAATTGATTGCAAAAAAGATAGGTGTCCCATTTGTTAAAGGGGATGCAACAAAATTTAGTGAAACAGGTTATGTTGGGGGTGATGTGGAAGATCTTGTAAGAGACCTTGTTTATGAGGCAAACGGAGATATTGAGCTTGCACAGTACGGAATCATTTACATAGATGAAGTGGATAAGATTGCCTCCTCTAACAATATTATTGGTCCTGATGTTTCAAGGACTGGAGTTCAAAGGGCACTACTTAAACCCATGGAAGAAACAGAAGTTGATCTCAAGGTACCGCATGACCCAATCTCCCAACTCGAGGCCATTGAACAATATCGAAAGACAGGGAAGAGGGAGAAAAGGACAATTAATACAAAACATATCCTTTTTATTATGAGCGGGGCATTTAATGGTCTCGAAGATATAATTAAAAAGCGTTTAAACCAGGAAGGGATAGGCTTTGGGGCTGAGATTCGTTCCAGGGATGAAAGGGCCGAATATCTAAAACAGGTGAAGGCAGAAGATCTTATTGCCTATGGGTTTGAGTCCGAGTTTATTGGTAGGCTTCCAGTAACCGTGGTATTTGAGAAGCTTGAGGTCGATGATCTATATGCAATTCTAAAGAATCCAAATAATCCTATAATACTCGGGAAGAAAAAGGATTTTAAGTCTTATGGGATAGACATTCAATTTGAAGATGAAGCACTTTATGAACTTGCACGAAGGGCTTATGAAGAGAAGACAGGGGCAAGGGGTTTAGTAAGTGCAGTGGAGAAGGTTTTAATTAAATTTGAAAAGAAGCTGCCATCAACAGATATCAAAAAATTTGTCGTAACCCGGGAAGTAGTTGAAAATCCTGACAGGGAACTGGAAAGGTTATTAAAAGATCCAAATAACCCTGAAATGCTTAAAAAATTTGATGAACTTATGGCGCAGGAGAAACAGGCATTGAAAGAGTCTATATTGAAGAGAAAATCTGAGTTCGAGAAACGATACGCATGTATCTTTCCTGATACACGTATTGAAATTGTGGCAAATCGTATGGTTGAAAAGGGTTATGATGTAAATACTGTTTTTGAAGAGGTTGTTGAGATTCAAAAACAGGTTGATAAGTTTGAAAGAGATTTTCATCGGAGGACAGGATTAGAGATAGAATTTGATGAGGGGGCTGTTAATCGTATAATAGAACTGATACTTAATATGGATGGCCAATGGGGTTCCATATTTTCACGGCTCTCAAAAGATTATGAGTATGGGTTTGAACTGATTCGTGAAAAGACCGGACAGACTCGTTTTGTAATTCCAAAAGAAGCAATTGATGATCCAGAAGGATATCTCAATAGGATGATACTTGAAATTTATAGAAGAGAGACAGATCAAAAGTTTGAGGTTAAAGAGTAATGGCAAAAAAGGATTATTATGAAATATTAGGTGTAAGTAAGAATGCAACAGATGAGGAGATAAAAAGGGCCTATCGGAAACTGGCCATGAAGTATCATCCCGATAGGAATCCTAACAAGAAGGAGGCAGAAGAGCGTTTTAAAGAGATCAATGAAGCATACGCTGTCTTAAGTGATAAGGAAAAACGAAGACAATACGATACATTCGGCGCAGAAGGATTCCATCAAAGATTTACGCAGGAGGATATCTTCAGGGGGTTCGATCTCGATGAAATTCTATCAAATCTCTTCGGCGGGGGTGGCAGAAGAGAATTTCGATTTGGTACGAGAGGAGGATTTGATTTTGGGGACTTCTTTGGTGGCCAATATGGTTATCAAGATATGGGATGGGGTCCTCAGAAGGGTGAGGATATCTATTATGACCTAACAATTACACTTGAAGAGGCAGCATTTGGTGCAGAAAAAAGGATTTCTTATAGAAAAGATGGAAAGATTGAAGAGGTATCTGTTAAAATCCCGCCAGGCATCCCTGCAGGTAAAAAACTCAGGCTTTCTGGAAAAGGGATGGAGGGTAAAAATGGTGGTCCACCAGGGGATCTTTATCTCAGAGTATCAATTGCTGAGCATCCCTATTTTATTCGCGAAGGAGATGATATTATAGTTGAGAAAGAGATAAGCTTTTCTGAGGCTGCCCTTGGAACAACCATTGAGGTTCCTACCCTTGAAGGTTTGAAGAAAGTTAAGATTCCGCCAGGCACACAGAGCCATACTAAATTGAGATTAAAAGGACTTGGCCTTCCACATTTTCAAGGTAGTGGTAAAGGAGACGAGTACGTAAAGGTTATAGTAAGGATTCCACAAAGATTATCAGAGAGGGCAAGAAGACTGATTGAGGAATTGTCTAAAGAAGGTATTTAAGCATTAAATTTTAAATTTCAAAAAGCTTTTTCTGCATTTCTTATCTACAATTCTCATTGACTTTTCAACCAATCTGTTATAAAAAATATCTCATTAAGTGGCATTAATTTAGGGAGGATGCAAATTATGTTAAATCAAGTAAACAGGGCTTTTGAAGAGGTTCCAGTTGAAAAGTTGAGATGGAGATGTGATCCAAATAAGATCCCTTTTGAGACGACAAACGAAGTTTCGCCATGTAAAGAGATCATCGGCCAGGAAAGGGCATTAGAAGCTATTAGAGTTGGACTTAGTATAAATAGTATAGGATACAATATATTTGTTACTGGACTTGCTGGTACAGGACGTTTCACTACCATAAAAAGGGTATTAGAAGAGATCGACGTTAAGGGGAAAATACCTAATGATATATGTTATGTGAACAATTTTAAAAATCCTGATATGCCACATATGATTAGTCTACCAGCTGGGCAGGGTGTAGCCTTTAAAAAGGAGATGGAGATACTGATCGAGACCTTAAAGAAAAAGATCCCACTTATTTTTGAGAATGAAACTTATCTTAATAAGAAAAAAGAGGTTGTCGAAAGGTTCAGGACAAGACAGGCTGAAATGTTTCGTGAATTTGAGAGAAAGGTAAATAAGGAGGGTTTTGCACTTGTCCAGATTCAGATGGGGCCATATTCTCGGCCTGGGATTTTCCCTGTTATAGAAGGTAATCCTGTTAATATTGAACAGTTGGAAAGTCTGGCTGAAGAGGATAAGTTCCCAAAAGAGGATTTAGAAAGGATAAAGCAGAAACAGGCAGCTCTAATCGATGAATTAGAAAATATATTTAAAGAGACAAGACGTTCAGAAAAGGAGATAAAGGAAGAACTTTCTGCATTAGATAACGAAGTAATCTTCCCAGTAGTTAAAGATTCTATCTCTGATATTAAAGAAAGGTTTCCATACGAGAAGGTTCACAGTTACCTTGACGAGGTCCAAGAAGATATCCTGGCAAACCTTCACAGATTTAGAGAGAGAGAAGAAGCTCCAGTTCCACCAATACCTGGCCTGAGTTTACCACAACCTGTTGATACATTTACCGAATATCAGGTAAACGTTGTTGTTGATAACTCTGATACAAAGGGTGCACCTATAATAGTGGAGACAACACCAAACTATAGAAACCTTTTTGGCACTATAGAAAGGGTAATCGAGAGATCTGGTGTCTGGAAGACTGATTTTACTCATATAAAGGCAGGATCCTTTTTAAGAGCAAATGGGGGATATCTTATATTCAACGCAATGGATGCACTTATAGAACCTGGGGTCTGGCCTGCACTTAAGAGGACATTAAAGAATCAAGTAATAGAGATTCAGAATTATGATCCATTCTATTTCTTTGCAACATCTGCACTTAAGCCTGAACCGATTGAATGTAATACAAAGGTAATAATGATTGGGGATGCTTACCTTTATTATCTTCTCTATAACTTGGATGATGATTTTAAGAAGATTTTTAAAATTAAAGCAGACTTCGATTCAGTAATGGATAAGGATGATCAAAGGATTCAGCAATACGCATCATTTATTCGTAAGATATGTGATGAGGATAAACTCAGACCCTTTGATCGCACAGGTATTGCTGCAGTAGTGGAGTATGGGGTAAGACTTGCAGGGAGGCAGAAGAAACTTTCTGCCCGTTTTCATCAGATTGCAGACATTATAAGAGAGGCAAATTATTGGGCAGAAAAGGATGGAAGTACGGTAGTTAAAGAAGAGCATGTGGATAAGGCAATTGAGAAGAAGATATATCGAGTTAATCTTATTGAAAAAAAGATCCAGGAGATGATTGAAGATGGAACAATACTAATCGATGCAGACGGAATGGTGGTTGGACAGGTAAATGGCCTATCTATTTACGATCTGGGGGATCATGTGTTTGGGAAGCCATCGAGGATCACAGTAAAAACTTCAATGGGAAAAGCAGGGATCATAAACATTGAAAGAGAAGCTGAGATGAGTGGCCCAATCCATAATAAGGGCGTTTATATTTTGGCTGGATACCTTCGTGGGAAATATGCCCAAGATAAACCGATTACTATGAGTGCAAGCCTCTGTTTTGAGCAGTCCTATAGCGGAGTAGATGGGGATAGTGCCTCGTCTACAGAAGTTTATGCTATCCTTTCAAGCCTCTCAGGACTCCCATTAAGACAAGATATTGCCGTTACAGGTTCGGTAAATCAAAAAGGAGAGATTCAACCTATTGGCGGAGTTAACGAAAAGATAGAAGGGTTCTTCGATGTATGTAAGGCCAAAGGATTAACAGGGAAGCAAGGGGTTATAATCCCTTATCAAAACGTTGATGATTTGATGTTGAGAAAGGATGTGGTGGAGGCTGTCAAGGAAGGTAAATTTCATATCTATCCGATAAAAACAATTGATGAAGGGATTGAAATATTGACAGGTGTTGAGGCTGGAGAATGGTTGGAGGATGGAGGGTTTAAGGAAGGGACTGTAAATTATCTTGTCGATAAAAGGCTAAGGGAGTTAGGAATGAAGCTTAAGGAATTTGAAGGGACTGGTGGAGAGGAGCAAAAAGAGGAGAGGAAGAAAAATAGAGGCAAATCTTCGAAGAATGGATAAAATTGTCTTCGACAAAGATATTAGAATTGGCGAAGAGGTATTAATTGAAGGGCCTCCTATGGAGGCCCTTCGTTTTCGTGGTGTTCGTAAAGGAAGCCTTCTTACAATAACAGATATAAGTGGGAATGATTTTAGAGGGAGGGTAACCTATATAGATGATGAAAAGGCTTCTATAATCATTTTTGATAAATTTCCTTCTCCAACTGAATCTACAATCGAGATTATTCTCCTTCAGGCGCTTCCAGATAAAGAAAGGATGGAATTGATAATTCAAAAGACTACAGAACTTGGTATTTCAAAAATTATACCTTTTAAATCAGCTAAGTCAATCTCCCTTGAAGAAAGAGAGGCCAAACAGAAGAAGGCACATAGATGGCAAGAAATTGCGAGAAGGGCCTCAGAACAGTGTCGACGAAGAAGGATTCCAAAAGTTGAAATTTTTCGAGGTTTCGAAGAGGTGATCGAATTATGTGAGAACGATTCCTTGAAGATTATACTTTGGGAAAGACAGGGTGAAGGATTGAAAGGATTATTGAGGAGGAATACTTTTAAAAAGATTTATATAATGATTGGGCCAGAAGGTGGTTTTACAGATGATGAAGTTTATTTAGCTATGAAGCATGGTTTTACACCTGTGAAATTAGGTCAAAGGATTTTAAGGACAGAGACTGCATCAATTATTTTAGTTGGAATACTTCAATACGAACTTGGTGATTTAAATTAATTATTTTAATATTATAATTGAAAGGAGGGATTAAGATGTTTGAGGATTGGGAAGATTTCTTTGATTTTCGTTTTGGTCCTTTCAGAATGGGGGCCTCGCTTAGGCCATTTAAGGCAAGTTATACCAGGACAAAGGATTCTCATATTCTTAAGCTTCGTCTTGATCCCGAACTTAAAAAGACTGATATAAAGGTGAGACTGCAGAAAGATGGAATATTGGAGATAGAATGGCCACGTAAAACAGAAGGAGAAGAGATTCCAGTTGAATAGGAAGGGAAAGGTAGATCATTTACTTCTGAACCTGAAATATAAAAAAAGAGCAATTATAAGAGTGGTTAAAGAGACAGCATTGGCTAAAATAATGATGTAATCTCTCAAATGAATTCCATAAAGCATCCAGAGGGTAACCCCGATGCTAAACTGAAAGAGTGTTATTACGCTTACATCTTCGACCGATTTATTCTTCCATATTTTTATACATTGTGGAACAAATCCAAACATTGTTAAAGAAGCTGCGATTATTCCGATTATATTCCATAACACATTTGATTAAAAGCCCCCTTCGGTCATGATACAATAACTTCATTGAAATGAAAAAAGTTAGCTAAGATGTCTTTTGATATTTTTCACTTAAATATGCCAAGGCATCATCAATTGCCCGAGCTGTAGCCTCCAGATCTTCCTCTGTATGTCTATAACAGATATATCCATGATGGTGAGGAGCGAAAAAGATCCCACGGCGTATAAGGTAAGTATAGAAATCGTCTCGCTTGGCTCGATGAATTCCTGCCTCATCTCTCTTGAAAGTTATGAAGAACATGGGAGGTAATCCACTTAGTTCTGCTCCAACATTATACTTATCAATTATATCTTTTAACTTTTTTAGAAAACCCTCACCTTTTGCCCATATCTTTTCGAGGATTTTATCCCTTTCGAGAATCTCAATGGTCTTCAGAGCTGCTACAAAACCATCACTATTTGGAAAGAAGGTTGAGGATATAAAGACCTTTTGTGTCGCAGCCATCATGATATCCTTTTTACCGGTTACTACACTTATTGCATACCCATTTGCCATACCTTTGCCAAGGATTGTAAGATCGGGTATGACTCCATATAGCTCCTGAGCGCCACCCATTCTAAGTCTGAAACAGGTACGAATCTCATCAAATATAAGAACAGATCCATATTTATTTGCAAGCTCTCTCACTCCCTCAAGGAAACCAGGCTTAGGTTCTTCCATCTTCTGGTGCAGAGGATGACCAAAAGGAGTCATGATAATGGCAGCTGTCTCGTCACCATGGTCCTTCATCAAATCTTCAAGGTGATCAAGATCATTGTAATGAAATTCATATACATCCTCGTAGAGTTTTTTAGGGATACCACCCTTCATCTCTACACACCAATCATGCCATCCATGATAGCCACATCTTATCACCTTAATCCGATTTGTATGTGCCCTTGCAATACGAATACTTGCAGTGGTGGCATCTGATCCTGTTTTTAAAAAGATGCTCATCTCGGATGATGGAACAAATCTTTTTATAACCTTTGCAAGTTCATTCTGATATCTTTGAGTAAGTGTGAAACAGAAGCCTTTCTCTCTTATTTGTCTGATAACTGCTTCATCAACCTCTTCTTCTCTATAACCAAGGATTATGGGGCCATAGGCACAGAGAAAATCGATATATTCGTTTCCATCGACATCTATTAGTCTACAGCCTTTTCCCTGCTCAAAAAAGATTGGATATTCCCCTTCAATAAAATCACTTGGTTTTCTTGCACCAAGAACTCCACCTGGAACCAATTGTTTCGCTTCCTCAAAAAGCTCAAAACTCTTTGAGAGATTCAATTTTTTCGGCTCTTTCATAAATTTTCCCCTTTATATAGAGATTAAACAGCAAGTATGGATTTTATTGTCTCTGTCTGATGAATTTTGGCGCCCCTCTGGATAAGAGCAGAAAGAAATTTTTGGGGATCGATGCATCCCTCTGGGGCAACAACCCCTTTAGCCTTTACTTCTCCCGAATCGATCATTAGGGCTGCTATAGATGCAGGGAGGCCTGTCCCTGGTGCCATCCTACCAACGATGTCTGCAGTATAAGTCACATAAGCCCCCTTTCTTTCCCCCTTGACGATAACCTTTAAACCAGATGCCAGCGGTCCTCTGTCTCTATTATTGGGAATCGTCTCCCATAACTTCAGTGTTAATTCATATGGAATAACTTTTGTCCCTTTAACATCAATAGGCTCTTTATTTAAAAACCCTGTCTCTTTTTGTTCTTTTATTAATTGATCAACCCACGAAGGGATTAGTGCACCTTTAACAATCACTTTATTTACTCCTGGGATATATTTTGGAATAGTTATTGGTTGAGGATGGCCAACATATCGAACTACACATGTACCTAATGGTTCAAGGAAATCGGCCCTCTCCTCACCTGTTCCACCTTCTACATATTCTAATCTCCCATTTAGATATTGAGGAATCTTTCCAAGAGTCATATGTAAGCTGTGATCCCATGCTGCACCTGATAGTTCTGCTATACTAACAACCCAAAACAGATCTATCTCTTCAACGTGATCCAACTGGTTTGCAAACCAACGTACAATAACATTATTAGTGCCAGGATCTGATCCCATACCTGTTAAGACAATTATTCCTGCCTCTTTTGCCAGATGATCAATCTCTGATGAAAAAAGTTTGCTGGTTGCCTCATAATCATCACAGATATCGATGTAATTTACCTTTGCTTCTACAGCAGCGTGGGCAACAGGTACAGCGGTTTTATAAAAAGGGCCTGCACAGTTTATTACAATATCCACTTTTTTTAGTCTTTCAACAAGTTCATCATGGTCGTTCAAATCGATTCTTTGGAGAAATACCTTTTGACTGCTTCTTAGTTTCTCTTGCAATCGATCTGGATCAATGTTTATATCACCTAAAGTCACCTTTCCTACACGTTCTTGCTTAATTAAGTCTCTTGCCACTGCTTGTCCCATTCCTCCTGTTCCACCCAATACTAATACATCCATTCTCGTTCCTCCTCGTATAATATGTTTAAAGGGGTTTCATTTATTGTATTTCTTTTTTTCTTCTAACAATCTTAGAATTACTTCAGGCGTTACAGGAAGTTCTTCTGGCATAATACCTATTGCATTTCGGACTGCATTTGCCATTGCACCAACCATGGCAACAGAGATAGAAAGTCCACCTTCTTTAGCCCCAAAAGGGCCAAAAGGATCATTCGAGGTTACGATAATTGGTTCTATATTAGGCACATCTGTAGCGAGAGGAAACCAATAGTCAATAAAATTAGCATTAAGATTTTGTCCCTTTTTTGTCCATCTGTGCTTCTCTAAGATGACTCCCTGTGGTCCTCCTTCAATGGCTGAACGTTGAATCTGTTGTTCAACAGCCAATGGATTTATAGGATATCCACAGTCGTGAGCGGCAACCATATTTAACACTTTGATCTTTCCAGTTTCTGGGTCAACCTTTACCTCTGCCACAGCTGTTCCGAAAGAGATTGCAGATGCAATTTGACCTCGAGGATTTTTAATCCACTCCCGTGTTGGATCAGCATCAGGCCAGCGATCACCTCGGCCTAAGATTGCGCGATTTTTTGCCAAGGCTGTTCTTGCTACCTTAGAAATCTCCACTTTTCTTTGAGGCTCGTTTTTAACAAAAATAAAGCCATCATGCGAGACGAGATCATCTTTTTTGGCTTCGAGCATGAGGGCTGCCACTTCAAAAAGTTGCTCCTTAGCATCGGCCGCCGCAGCCTTTACGGCTCCACCAGATATAAGTGTGGAGGCTTGTGAATAAGCACCCTGGTCAGAGGGAGTGATACTTGTATCTCCTGTAACTACCTTTACCTTATCTAAGGGGATTCCTAACTCTTCCGCTGCAATTTGAGCGATCATGCTATCATTACCCTGTCCATTATCCATAACCCCTGAAATGACAACCACATCTCCATCTTCATTGAATCTAACAAAGGCTGCTGATCCTCCACGTATTCCCATTGGGAAACCACTTATCATCGATGCACAACCTATCCCGATTCCGTGATAGGGTGGTAATTTACCCCGCTTTTCTTTCCAGCCCGCTTTTTCTGAGGCGAGTCGCATTGTTTCAACTTCCGCGCATGATGTGATAACCGTCCTGGTAGGGGTAATGTATCCTTCGTGAACAGCATTTTTTATCCTAAATTCAAGAGGATCCATTCCTAATTTTTCAGCCAGATTATCTAAAAGCATCTCAAATCCGGCATAAGCTGTCCGGGGATGATGTGGATACATTCCTCTTGGCGGTTTATTAGTATATGCCCTAATAGCTTCATAGCGAAGATTGGGGAATTGATATGTTCCTTCAATCATTATATATGCAACAGAGGCAGCTATTGGGCCTGTGCTTGCATAGGCTCCACCATCCATAATGACTTTCATATCAACAGCAGTAATCTTGCCTTCAGAATTAACTCCTACTCTACAATTAGTGATACTTGCATGGACTTGTCTGACACAATTGAAATTTTCTTCACGGGAATAAACGAGTTTAACAGGGCGTTTCGCTTTTTTTGAAAGTAGAGCAGCCATAAAATCTGCAGGTGAAATCTCAGACCTTCCACCGAAATGTCCTCCAACATTGATCTTACGAACACGAACTTCAGATGTGGGAATTCCAAGGGCATTGCTAAGAGGCCTTGCCTTCATATGGGGTCCTGCATTTGGACACCAGATATCGAGTCCTGTACTATCGAAATTTGCCACAACTGCGTAATTCTCTGTTTGGCAATAACTTTCTTCCGGAGAAAAGAATCTGCCTTCTTCCACTAAAGATGATTTTGAAAGTGCATCTTCTACATTCCCTTCATTTACAAATATCCGAACACTGATATTTCCAGGTTTGTCATCGTGGATCTGTGGAGCACCTTCTTTTAGCGCCTCTTCCGGGTCGAGGACATAAGGGAGAGGTTCCCATTCAACTTTAATCAAATCTATTGCCTCTTGAGCAATTTCTTCACTCGTTGCTGCCACGGCTGCTATCTCCTGCCCCACATAGCGTGCCTTATCAATTGGAAGAAATTGCATATCACGTGTATATGTAAAAACACCCCACCTATAAGGGAGGGCATCCTTTCCCGTAATAATAGCCCTAACCCCCAAAAGTTTCTCAGCCCTACTGGTATCGATATTTAGAATTTTTGCATGGGGATAAGGACTTCGAAGCACTTTAGCATAAAGCATTCCCGGTAAAAAGAGATCAGCTGAATATTTAGCCTCTCCTTTTGCTTTTGGAATTGTGTCTAACCGATGAGTCCTTTTTCCAATAACAGAGTAAGAAGGGGAAAAGTTATCTTTGGATGATGACAATGTATATCCTGATGCAGCCTTTATAGATTCAACAATCTTTGTATAGCCACTGCAACGGCAAAGGTTTCCGGAGATTGCCTGCCTAATCTCCTCCTCTTTAGGAGAAGGATTTTTATCTAAGAGGGCCTTTGCTGTAAGTATCATTCCAGGTGTGCAGAACCCGCATTGAATACCTCCATATTCAATAAAGGCTTTTTGAACCGGGTGAAGTTTCTCTCCTTCAGATAATCCCTCTATTGTTGTAATTTCTTGACCCTGAACTTCTGCTGCCAAAAGCAGGCAAGAACGGACAGGATTTCCATTGAGCAGAACTGTACATGTGCCGCAGCTTCCATCCTCACAGCCACATTTTGTTCCAGTTAGGTGTAAATCCTCTCTAATCACTTCTAAAAGTGTTCGATGTGGAAGTATTTCGAGTATTTCTATTCGTCCATTAATATTTAAAGAAATTTGGATCTTTTCCATACTCCCCCTTTTAATATAGACTATCTTTCGCCATTTTTAATGAATTTTTAAAAGCACGTTTGATAAGGACTCCTATCATTTTCTTTCGATAATCACGATCGATTATTAGGTTTTCAACAGGGCTTGCTGCTTCGATTGCCTTTTTTGATATTTCATCGATGAGATCTTCTGAAGGTTTTTTACCTTTTAATATGGAGGAAATTATTGGTACTTCTATTGGAGAAGTTCCTACAGCACCCAAGACTACTTTTGCATCCTCTATTGTTTCATCATCTTTTTCTTTTAACATCACAGCTACAGAGGCCATGGGAAAATCCATTCCTTCGCGGACTCTTAATTTTTCATAAGCAGAGCCTGTTCCTTTTCCTGCGTATGGTAGACGAATCTCTAACAATAATTCATTGGATTTTAGGACATTTGGTTTTTCTCCTCTTTTAGTAAAGAATTCAGCAAGTGGTACTATTCTTTCTTCTTGAGATGAAATTATTTTTGCTTCTGCACCCAATGAAATTAATATTGGAGCAAGATCCCCTGAATAAACCGATTGACATCTCTTACCTCCCTCGACAGCATAACAGACCTTCCCCCCAAGTTTAAGGCAAGGCTCCTGAGTACTTCTCCAGAATTCAGATTGATTATAGTAAATACATCTATTATCAAGGCAAATATTTCCTCCGATGGTTGCCATTTTCCGTATTGGAGGGATTGCTACCATTTGAATAGCAGAGATTAATGATGGATAGTCTTTAATAAGAACGGGTGATTTCTCTATTGTTTCCAATGTTACCATAGATCCAATAGAAATCCCATTTTCATTCCGAGAAATGTATTTTAATTCCTCTAATCCTTTAAGACCTATAACTACCTCTGGTTTCTTTAATCGATAGCGAAGTATTACAACAATATTTGTACCTCCTGCAAGCAATGTTGCTTTATTCTCATATTCTTTTAATAGCAGACAGGCTTCATTAAGTGAGTGTGGTTGTATATAATTAAACTTAGGTAAATTCATCATAAAGCACCTTTTAATGGTATACAGTATACAATTTATATTTTTTTGTCAAGCAAAAAAGACTTCTGAAAAAGTCTTTGAAAGACTGGGGAAGTATCTTTCTTACCTCACCTTATTTTAAGGTGAGGTGTGGAATTTATAAACAGGTGAGAGTTGAGTTGCTTGAAGTAATTTTTTAATGTAATAAAATTTTAAGCATGATCTACAAAATTCTTGCAGATTTTATTGTGGCTATACATTTTTTATGGATAATTTTTCTTTTCTTAGGAGCAATTTGGGGTAGAAGACGCCTGGGAGTAAAAATATTTCACCTATCTGGACTTGCCTTTGCAATTTTCATCCAAGTTTTTAATCTATATTGTCCACTAACTCATATTGAAGTCTGGCTAAGGTCAAAACATGATCCTCAACTCGCCTATTCAGGTTCGTTTATCATTTATTATATAGAGAAGCTCATCTATATTGAGGTTCAGAGATATATCATTTTCATCGTTACAATCATTCTATGCGCTTTAAATATTTTACTATATTTCCCTCTTCCCTGTCATTCAAGGCAAGGCAAGAAATCTTAACGGGAGATCACGCCCTCCTATGAATTAGGTGATTTTTATTTAGGCCCCAGAGATAATGTTATAATTGTCCAGCATACCAATATAATCAAAAAGGCTATAAGTTCTTTTATTAATCTTCGATCCATACATAACTCCTTTTTATTTATGGGTATTTACTTTCGATAAAAAATATAATAAATCTTTATTTAATTTCAAGACAAGGAGCAAAATATGGGGTTGGCATTAACTCTCATTGTAATGGGTGTATTGATACTTTTGGATAGGTTATCGGCTGGATATGGTTTAAGGGAGGGATGGCCTTGGCTTGTGATTGCATTGGGAGTAGGTGGACTCTTTAAAAATAGTAAAAGCATTGCGGCATGGATAACAATGATAATTGGTATATTTATTCTTGGTGCAAAATATTATTCTATTCATATTAGGTTTCCCGCGATAATAAAGACATACTTTTTACCCGTCCTTTTAATTTTTATAGGTTTTCTATGGCTCTTAAAGTATAGAAGGGATTAAAATTTAGAGAAGCTCAAAAAGATGCAGTTTGTAAAAAGGTTATATAATTACATGTGAATCTCTCGAATCTTTGACCCATCGAATTGATATTTAATAATAAAAGATTCTTTTTTTATCCATTCCAACATACTGTCTGTCCTGTTTTTTAATTCTTCTAAATAAATTAATCTGTCATCTTTATCTAATCTTTCAAGTTTTTCTTTCCATTGTGATAAGTATCCACCCTCAAGGAATCTTTGAAACAGTAATCCCTCAATATGTTGATTGATAATTTTAAACCTTCCGTCTTTTAGTGGAGTTACTCCTTTTAGTACCAAATCTGAGATATTTTTTAAATCTAATATAAACGGAGAGATCCCAAAGATGTAGAAATCCGAAAAAAAGACCTCTTTAACCGAAATATCAAAGAGTTTATAGAGAGCCTCTTTCCTTTTTGGAGAAATTGGAAACGGGACCTGAACACAAGGAAAATCTTTGAAGAAATCTTTACTCCTATAAGTCTCAAGATTTTCAGATATAAAAAGGGCTTCAGGGAATAGGGCACAGGCTATTGGTCTTCCAGGATAGACCGAGCATTTTTTCTCGTCAAGGAAATTGCATGGCTTTTTTAGCTCAAATGTAATTCGACCTATAAATGGTTCGTTTTCATAGATTGGGTCGAAGCCGATTTTAATATTTTTTTCAAAAAGGTCAGATATTTTTTGATCTGTTACAAGTGAAATAGAAACAAGGTCAATAATACTAATAGAAATATGAAGCTCAGGATGTTTGCATCCCATTCTTTCACAGTCATCAGGGCAGCAAAATTCTGAGAAGGCGTTGAAAAGATAACTCCTTTCAGAAAAGTATCTCTCCATTCAAATTTTAATATAAAATAATTTTTTTAACTTTCAATTGAGTCAAATTTGTGGAAATGGTATTTTGGGCGGCCTTCCAACCGCCCAAAATATTAATAACTTCTATAGTGACCTTCAACCCAGACCTTCTTTTCTATATAGTATCCAGGGGTTAACCTCTCTTCATAATGGCCTTCAATCCAGTTTCCCCAACTATCATAATGTCCAGGAACCCATACCTTTTCCCATTTTCCAGGGACCCACTCCCTTATTGTTTCCCAGTGGCCTGGAATGTATTGAGGTCGTGTGGGTGGGGGGCAGTAATATGGAGTTCTTGGAGGAGGGGGTGGTGGGTAATAAATAACCCTTGGAGGGGGTGGAGTATGCATGTATATATGATGTGCCAATAAACCTCCTAAAGTTATAGCTCCGATTGCTATTCCAGCCCCTGTCCACATATGACGTTCTTTTGAGCCTGCTTGAGCGGGGGGAATTATTATTAAAGAGACGAAAGTTAGAATCAACATTAAAGTTATTAATCTCTTCCACATAAAGATCCCTCCTTTTATAAGGTAAGGTATTTTAATTTTCACTTTTTTAGACGATTAGTGAGGCGAGTTTATTCAAAAAATTTTACTAAAAGTTTGCAGAGATAGCCAATAAAGCAACACCATCACCGTGTTTTGGACCACCTATTACTATGGTTCTTCCAGAAGATAGCCTTACCTGCGTATTTAATATCTCTACCTTTTCACCTCTTATACGCACCTTTAATTCAGCTGTTGAGCGAGTCTTTCCCAGAAGGGTAACTTCGATATATCTTTCTCTGTCAAGAGGGATATTGATTGGCTTATTCCCGAAGAGGGTAAATACATCATCTCTCATTAAACGGTATGAAGTAAAACTGAAAAGGGAACCCAATTGGCTATGTATATCCATTAAAGATGGATCGATTCCTGATCCAACATTGGATGCCTTAATAATCCTCAGTCGCGTTTGGACTTGAGCAAAGCATATGGATATAAAAGATGAAAAAAGTATAATTAGAGTGGATATAATAAGTAATTTCCTTTTCATGAATTGGGTGATTCCCTCATTTTTTCTTCAAAAAGCCATATTACAGTAATTTTATCCTTTTCAGATTCATAAATCATGATATTGTGAGTTTTACTTTCTACATATTCTACAACAGAACGATTCGAAATGGAAGTATCTTTTTTATAAATTAGGGGGATTAATACTAAAAGGATGATTGCTGTAGTTGCGATAGCAGGAATCAAGACCCTTTTCTTAAATATATATGAGATATCAAGCAAAGAAATTATGGTTTCCCAAGGTTTTACCCTGGGTTTTAATTGTCTTTCAATTTTATTCCATAAAAGGGAAAAATCCTCTCCTTCAGTAGCTTCATCTACAGGTCTTTTTATCATCTCACCTAATCTTTCAATGCTTTTAAGGTGGTATTGGCATATAAGACAAGATTTAAGATGATCCTCTACTAATAGTTTCTCATCTTTGGTGAGTTCATTGTCAAAATATTTTTCCAATAGCTCTATGTTACAGTTTCTATTCATAATTATTTAATCTCCATCATATATTCTTTTAAAGCTTCTTTCATCCTTTTACGGCCATAATGTAGCCTTGACATTACTGTACCAATCGAACATCCCATTAACTTTGAGATCTCTTCGTATGATAAGCCTTCAATCTCCCTAAGAATTATAGTTGTTTTTTGGTCTTCAGGAAGCTCACTAAGAGCCTCACCAATCTTTTTTTCAACCTCCTTTCCAAATAGGATATTATCTGGTCTTTTTTCAGATAAATCTGCCAATTGAAATGGTAATTCTAAATCGAGGCTTGATGTCCTAAATCTCTGGGTCTTTCTTGTATGGTCTATGGATGTATTTATTGCCATACGATAAACATATGTATAGAGATTTGATTCTCCTCTAAAATTTTTTAGCGAATTAAACAGTTTAATAAATACCTCTTGGACGATATCAAGGGCCTCTTCTCTATTTCTTGTAAATCCATAGGCAATATGGTAGACCTTTTTATGATAAGTCTCATATATTTGCTTGAAGGCCCAGGTATCTCCACGTTTGCATTTATTTATTAGGTCAACCTCATCCTGGTTCACCACCTATACCTCTTTAGACGTAAAATCTATAAAAATATTCGAATATCTTGATTTTTAATGTATACATATTTAAAATAAAAATTTAGATTTCTCACTATAACCTTTCAAAAAAGTCCTTTTATATATCCAAAGGGGAATTTTTAAAGAAATGCAGAAATTTAAAAAGGTCGCCATTATAATAGTAGGTTGGGTTTTTATTTTTCTTGGAATCCTTGGTATATTTCTTCCATTTCTTCAAGGTATTTTATTCATTATGATAGGGCTTGCAATTTTATCTTCACGAAGTGAATTGATAAGACGTTTTCTCAATAGTCTTGAAGAGAGATATCCCAAACAATATGAAAAAGTAAAAAGCTGGCGCGAAAAGATCATAGCCCTGTTTAAAAAAGACTAAATTTTACAGAGCCTTTCCTGAACTTCCAAATAGTTTCATCTTTAGCTGGACTGTTTGCTTTATTGCCTCGCGAGCAGGGCCAAGAATCTTACGTGGATCAAATTCATCCGGATGTGTATTTAAAACCTCTCTAATAGCACCAACAAAACTTAATCTGAGATCAGTATCTATATTGATTTTAGCAATTCCAAGAGAGATTGCCCTTTTAATGGCTTCGTCAGGAATTCCTTTTGCACCCGAGAGCTTTGCCCCAAATCTTTCTGCCTTCTCGAGAACGAACGAGGGAACACCTGATGCCCCGTGTAATACAAGTGGGATTTCTACCTTTTCTGCAATCTTTCTAAGACGTTCAAAGTCAAGTTTTGGTTCACCTTTAAATTTATATGCTCCATGTGATGTCCCTATGGCCACTGCCAATGAATCAACCCCTGTTAGATTGACAAATTCTAAGGCCTCTTCAGGATCTGTTAAGAAGGCCTCCCTTTCGTCAACAGAGACTTTGTCCTCTATACCTTTCAGCCTTCCAAGTTCAGCCTCAACAGATACGGCCTTATTTTTTGCCATCTTTACGACTTCCTTTGTTAGTGAAACATTTTCTTCAAAATTGAGATGAGATCCATCAATCATTACGGATGTAAATCCGTTTTCAATACATGATTTAATGATATTTAAATCCCTTCCATGATCGAGATGCAGTGATAAAGGGACAAAAGTTTTCTTTGATGCAGTCTGAACAATTGAGACTATATAGTCGAGTCCGGCATACTGTATAGCACCTTCGGATACAGCGATAATAGCAGGTGACTTTTCGGCTTCGGCAGCTGAAACAATGGCTTGAAGAATTTCAAGATTGTTTATATTGAATGCACCTACTGCATAACCCTCTTTTCTTGCTTTTGTAAGTAGTTCTTTATTTGTTTTTAATTCCATATTGCTTCTCCTTTCCAAATTTATTATTATCAGGAAAAAGAAAAAATATCAAATATTTTTAAGGAGACAACAATACGATGGAGAATATGGATATTAATGAGTGGATACGGAGGCTAAATAATATTGAAGAAAAGGCAGAAAGGCTCGCACTTTTATCTAAGTTGGGTCAGATCCTTAACTCTACTCTCGACCATAAAGAAGTTCGTAGAAGGGCAATTGAGGCAGCTACAGAACTTATGAAGGCAGAAGTTGGTTCTCTCCTTTTAGTTGATGAAGAGAAGGGGAATCTTTTCTTTGAGGTAGCCCTTGGTAATTATGAGGAGGATATTAAAAAGATTACATTAAACCTGGGTGAAGGAATTGCTGGTTGGGTGGCAAAGCATGGTGAGCCACTTATTGTTAATAACCCTGAACAGGATGAGAGATTTTTTAGAGGTGTTGATGAACAAACAGAGTTTAGGACAAGGAATATCATCTGTGTTCCGATCAAGGTCAAAGATAAGATCATTGGAGTTCTCGAAGCAATTAACAAGAAGAATGGTGAAAACTTCGATCAGGAAGATCTTTTGCTTTTTTCCTCCCTTGCTGACCAAGTTGCTATTGCCCTTGACAATGCCCGCCTTTATCAGGATTTAGAGGAGATGTTCTTTCAAACCGCTGAATCACTTGCACATGCTATTGAGAAAAGAGACCCATATACCGGTGGCCATACTCAAAGGGTTACCTTATATGTTATGGCTATTGCAAAATATCTCGAAATAAAACCGCCTGAAAGGAAGTGGTTAAAGATTGCCTCTGTTCTCCATGATATTGGAAAGATAGGGATTGAGGACCAGATTCTTAAAAAGACAGAGGGCCTAAGCCCGAAGGAATTTGAGATAATTAAACAGCATTCGACAATGGGGGCAGAAATTTTAGAGCCTATTAGACAATTAAGAGAGATTATTCCTGGAGTCAAGTATCATCATGAAAAAGTTGATGGTAGGGGTTATCCAGAAGGACTTAAGGGTGACAATATCCCTTTATTGGCAAAGATTGTAGCGGTTGCAGATACCTACGATGCTATGACTACAGATAGGCCTTACAGGAGGGCACTAAGTAAGGAAGAGGCCCTTGAGGAGCTAAAAAGGTGTGCTGGTACACAATTCGATGAAAATGTAGTAAAGGCCTTTATAAAGGCTTACGAAAGAGGTGAGATATAAGCAAATCGATTAAAAAGTTGATTAGATTATAAGAGTTATCTCTATTTTAGGTTGCATTTAGGCCTTGAAAAGTTGAAAGGGGAAGATAATGAATCCTATTGATAAAATTTTAGATTTGTGGAAAAAGTCAAAGAGGATTTCTTCGTGTATCAATGATATTCGAATATTTAATAAGAAGGATGGTCAATACAAACCTTTTCCGGATTCTCTTAACCCCTTATTGATAAAGGTATTAAGAGGTGATGGGATTGAAAATCTATATTCACACCAGGTCGAGGCATTTGAAGCTGTTCAAAAAGGTAAAGATATTGTTGTAGTTACTCCAACAGCATCAGGAAAGACCCTGTGCTACAACCTTCCGGTTTTAAATTCAATCTTAAATAATCCCTATACAAAGGCACTCTATCTTTTCCCAACCAAGGCATTATCTCAAGACCAGATGTTTGAGCTTAACAGGATAATAAATAAGATAGGCAGATCGATTAAGACATATACCTACGATGGAGATACACCCCCAGAGGAGAGGCAGGCAATTAGGACTCAGGGGGATATTGTGATTACAAATCCAGATATGCTTCATACTGCAATACTTCCCCATCATACTAAATGGATATCTTTCTTTCAAAATTTAAAGTTTGTTGTAATTGATGAACTTCATTCTTATCGTGGCGTCTTTGGATCTCACATGACGAATGTTATTAGAAGAATGGAAAGGATATGCCGCTTCTATGGATCAAAACCTCAATATATCTGTTCATCTGCAACCATTGCTAATCCAAAAGAACTGGCTGAAAAACTTATTGAGAGAGAGGTCTTCTTAATCGATCGCAGTGGAGCACCTTCCTCCGAGAAGATTTTTCTTTTTTATAATCCACCTCTGATCAACAAGGAACTGGGTATAAGGGCAAACCATCTAAAAGAGGCAAGACGTTTAGCAACCCCATTCATAGAAGAAGGAAATCAGACTATCATATTTACAACAAGTAGACTTAATGTTGAAGTGTTAACGAGATATCTAAAAGATAGATTTGAGAAGAATATAAAGGACCGGGATATTATCCGAGGATATAGAGGGGGTTACCTTCCAAAACTAAGAAGAGAGATTGAGAAGGGATTAAGGGAGAAACAGGTAAGGGCAGTAGTTTCTACAAATGCCCTTGAACTTGGAATTGATATTGGAGATTTAGATGTTTGTATTATTGCTGGTTATCCAGGCACGATTGCAAGCACATATCAACAAGCAGGCAGGGTTGGCAGACGTTCGAAAAAATCTATTGCAATCCTTATTGCACGTAGTAATCCACTTGACCAGTTTATTGTAGAAAACCCAGATTATTTTTTTGGAAGTTCTCCTGAGCATGGATTGATTAATCCAGATAACCTTCTAATCCTAATTAGCCATATTCAATGTGCTGCATTTGAACTTCCATTCAGGGATGACGAAAAGTTTGGTCAAGAGAATCTTAGTGAAATATTGAGGTATCTCGAAGAACAAGGGGATATTCATTACGCTGGAGGATATTGGCATTGGGCTCAAGATGCATATCCAGCAGAGAAGATTAGCCTTAGGTCTGTTTCAGAAGAAAATTTTTTGGTAATAGAAAAAACAAAAGGTAAAGAGGAAGTTATTTCAGAAGTAGATTTTATAAGTGCCCATACCACTCTATATGAGGGAGCTATTTATCTTTGTGAATCAGAACCATATCTTGTTGAAAAACTTGATTATCAAGGCCGAAAGGCCTATGTAAGAAAAAGCGAAGGTGATTATTATACCGATGCGATTGATTATACAAATGTGTCAATACTTGAAGGCTTTGAACATAGAGACGAAAAGGGTATTTTGGCTGAGCATGGCGAGGTTAAAGTCTCAACAAGGATAATCGGGTATAAAAAGATAAAATTCTATACCCTGGAAAATCTGGGCTACGGAAAGATTGAATTGCCTGATCTCGAATTTCATACTACTTCATATTGGATCACATTTAAGAAGGAGCTGTTGGATTTGCTTCCATTTTCTCGGCATGAGATTATCGATGGGATTTTAGGACTTGGTTATGCTATTCATTCAATTGCATCGCTTCATCTCATGTGTGATCCGCGTGATATAAATCGATGTATTGGTGATCGTGGTGCTAAATGGTTTATAAGACTTTCAAGGGATTCACGGGGACTCTATTCATATCTAAATTCAAAAGAGGAAATATCTGAAGTCAAAGTAGGCCTTTTTGAACCTACATTATTTATCTATGATAACTATCCCGGTGGAATGGGTTTTAGTCATCAACTATTTGATGATACTAATTTTATTCTCGAGAAGACTTTAAAGCTCGTTTCAAAATGCAGTTGTACCCAGGGATGCCCGTCATGTGTAGGTCCAACAAAAGAGGTTAGCGAAAGGTCAAAAGAAGTGGCATTAAATATTTTAAGAGAAATTTTGAAATAATGTAGTATGGACTTAAGGGAGCGACTAAAAGAACTATCTCGAAAAAAAGAGCAATCCAAATCTGAAATCATAAGTGATTTAAGAAGGCGTTTAGATAGGCTTCTTAGACCTGAAAAATTCTTTAGAAGAAAAGAATATTATCCTATAGAAAAGATAATAGAGGGGGAGATTATTTCGACCCCTGAGGGAGAAGTTTTTTATATAAATAGACAGATTCCTCAAGATTTCAGATTAGGAGAGATGACACTCTATGAAATTTTGAATGTACCGACATATCCAGCCCATCTTCTTATAAGGGATGAAAGATTTAAGGATTTAGATTTAAGGAGGGCATTATTTATTGATACAGAAACAACAGGACTTTCAGGTGGGACAGGTACATTCGCCTTTTTGATTGGTCTCGGCTTCTTTGATAGTGATTACTTTTTAATTAAACAGTTCTTCATGAGGGATTTTTCTGAAGAAAAGGCTTCGCTCCATATTGTGAAAGATATTATAGAATCGTTTGAATTTTTAATTACATTTAATGGTAGGCATTACGATATTCCTCTTCTTGAGACAAGATTTATCCTTTCGCGTATAGGAAGTAGGATTAGAGAAATACCTAATTTTGATCTTTTATACCCATCTCGAAGGATCTGGAAGGGGGCATATGAAAATTGTAGGCTTATCACTCTTGAATCTAATCTTTTAGGCGTAGAGAGAGAAGACGATATTCCATCGGAGTGGATCCCTTCATTATATTTTGAGTATCTCAGGACGAGAGATGGAAGAAAAATCAGCAGGGTTTTTTATCATAATCAGATGGATATTTTAGGTATGGTGGCCTTATTGGGAAGGATTCATTTGATTTATCATGATCCGAAAGCTGCAAGGCCTCGAAAAGGGATAGAGCATTTCTCACTTGGAAAGCTTTTTTGGGACCATGGTGATAGAGAAAAGGCTATTCCATGTTTTGAAGAGGCCCTTAAAAGATGTGATGATGAGCTCGCCTGGGAAGTGATGAAATGGCTTTCCTTGGCTTTTAAAAAGACAGATAAGACTGAAAAGGCAAAATTTTTATGGGAAGAAATGATTAGCTGGCCCAATTTGAAGGATACATACCCATATGTTGAACTTGCAAAGTATTATGAACATCGTGCTAAGGATTTTAAAAAGGCCCTTGAATATGTAGATCAAGCATTAAGAATGATTAATCCACACCAAGAAAGAGAGATTCAACTCCTTCTTCAGAGAAGAGAAAGATTGGAGCATAAATTGAGAATAGAGAGATTCTATTGACAGAAAACCTGTTGATTT
>JBBIOI010000014.1:0-41938 GCA_037443425.1 Deltaproteobacteria bacterium | reverse complement strand
TTTTGTTGAGCACCTGTACTCATAATATTTGTCACAGCAAACCGATCTTTGGAGACTATAAGTTCTTCAAGATCTTTGCCACCAATACTTGCTAATTCGTAAGCCGTGATATCAGCCTGAAATGCTGGCCTTCCTCCCATACTTAAATCCATTATTATTGCTTTATGTCCTCTTTGGATAATCCTTTCCTTAAGAAACAGAATCTGTTCACCCTTGGTATCCAAAGTTCCAAGGATGACTATGCTTTTGTTAGCCATTAGATTTCCTCCAATGAAAGGAAAAGGTTTTAAGTTTAATCAAAATTGAATAGAAATTGATTAATAAATTTTCTGAAAAATTCTATCTACTCAATAGCGATACTTAATCCCGGATTTTTGTTTTCTCAAAAAGATACATTTGACTGAGAGATGTCACTGCAGCGATAGCAGCAATTCTCCTCTTATCTCCCTCAGAAGGAAATTTGTTCTTTAAAATTTTTTCTTCCGATACAATTCTTTTCATTTCGTCCATCAATTCACTTTCCTGTTCAATGAAGTGGGTATTCAGCTCACCATTTATAAACCTCGAATTTTGCATCACTGCTTTATGAAAAGGAATGTTTGTTCTAATCCCTAAAATTATATATTCAGAAAGGGCCCTTTGCATTCTTAACACCGCTTCGTTTCGGTCTTTTCCCCAAACGATGAGCTTTGATATCATAGGATCGTAAAAGGGTGGAATAGTATAAGACGGGTAAACACCACTATCTACTCGCACTCCTGGGCCTCCTGGAGTATGATAGCCTTTAATTTTTCCAGGGGTTGGAGCGAAATCATTTAAAGGATCTTCTGCATTAATACGACATTCAATTGCCCATCCGTTCCACTTAACTTCTTCCTGCTTAATACTTATTGGAAGGCCCGATGCAATTCTTATTTGTTCTTTAACTATATCAACCCCTGTAACCATCTCAGTAACGGGATGTTCAACCTGGATTCTTGCATTTACTTCGAGGAAATAAAATTTTCCGTCCGAGAAAAGAAATTCCATGGTGCCAGCTCCCTCGTAACCAACAAATCTTGCAGCATCGGCTACAAGTTTTCCCATTTTCATGCGCATCTCAGGCGTTAGTGCAGGAGATGGCGATTCCTCGATGAGTTTTTGGTGTCTCCTTTGTATAGAACATTCCCGTTCTCCTAAATGGATGGCATTTCCTTTTGAATCGCCCAATATTTGAAATTCAATATGTCGAGGGTTAAATAAGTATTTTTCTATGTAAACATCACAAAGGCCAAATGTAGTTTTAGCAATTGCTTGAGTAGATTCAAGCGCCTTTTCCAATTCTTCTTCGTTTTGGACTATAGTCATTCCAATGCCCCCTCCACCACCAGAGGGTTTTATAATTATTGGAAAACCAATCTCTTTAGCAATTTCTCTTGCTTCATCATATTCGGCCACACACTTATCTGTACCCGGAACTATAGGAACTCCTGCTTTGGCCATCTCCCTTCGGGCTGCTACTTTGTCACCCATAAGCTCAAGAACCCTGCTTGATGGACCAATGAACTTAATGCCTTCAACTTCACAAGCCTTTGCGAAATTTGGATTTTCAGCTAAAAAGCCATAACCAGGATGAATAGCGTCTGCCCCACTCTGTTTTGCGATTTCAATGATTTTCTGGATGTTGAGATAACTCATGGAAGCTGGTGGAGGTCCAATATAATAGGCCTCATCAGCATGCTTAACAAACAATGCATCTTTGTCAACTTCTGAATATACAGCTACAGAAGGTATTCCCATTTCCTTACATGCGCGTATTACTCGAATTGCTATTTCTCCTCTATTTGCAATAAGAATTTTATTTATCATTGTCGAATCACTATTAGGATTCTTGTACACAAAATTTACTATTTCAAGATATAAACAACCCCCAGATCTCCATCTATCTTAACCTTCATACCTGTCTTAATTTTTTTTGTAGCCTCTAAACATCCCGAAATACAGGGTATACCATATTCCCGAGCCATAATAACAGGGTGAGAAAGCGAACCTCCTCCATCAGTAATTAATCCTTTAATTATATTGAAAGCAGGTGTCCAGGCAGTTGATGTACCGGGGGCCACTAAGATTTCCCCTTTTTTAAGTTCTGAAAGCCTATCTGCACTCATAATTACCCTTGCAGTCCCTTCCACAACACCAGGTGCTGCAGCAGCTCCGTAAAGGTCTGCCTTTAAGTCCTCTCTAATCACAGGACGTTGAGTAGATATTAAAAGGGTAGGGTCACTTCTTAACACCTCCTCTGCCTTCTCAATATTACCTATGAATGGTGGGGGATCTAATTTACAACTTCTTTCCCATTCATTTTTTCTTCTCTCAACATATGGACGAAGGTTAGCATCCAATTGAACGGCTACTTTTCTTATTTCATTAGTATGCAAGAAATGAATATCTTCAGGGTCATCAATACATCCTGCTTCAGCGAATCTTCTTCCGAGCTCAGTTACAATCCATCGCCCCATTGCACCAACATAAAGATCACAATAATAAGAATGGTCTTCACTGAAATAACCGGTTGTCTGTGCAGCCTTTAGAAGTACTCTAAACCAATCCCTCTGCTCAAAAGGTACCTTATTTATGATCTCGTTCTCGAGTTTCTCTCTCTCTTTAACGATACGCTCTCTTTCAATATCAAAAGTAAAAGACTCCTGGTTCATTAGTTGCTTAACCGGACCAATTGCTAAACTTGGTTTTTCAATCCAAGCAAAGGTATCGTATGCATGCATCCTTTCACACCTCCATCCATGCTCGATCAGAAATTCTTTAAACTCTTTTAACCAACTCTTTCCAGTCTCAGATTTTTCAAGCTCTTTTAAAATTTCTTCATTGTCTTTGGATTTAAAAGCATCTTCCAGACCAAGGGCAACAGCTTTTCTTGACAGTTGCCATAATATTCTGAATATACGAATGTCTTGATTCTCGAATCCTGTTACCAATTTATTAAATTCAGGGTCTATTGAAGCATTTGTCCCAAAAATTTCATACCACATCTGTTGGAATAAGCCATTGATGTAACAAGATGGAATCATCATTATAAAATGGATTTCTGCTTCTTTTCGATTTATTACAAAAGCAAAATCAAGAAAAAATTGAAGTAATTCTGAATTTGTCAATTTTCGAATGTCTGCCCATTCTCTCAAATTCCTTGATTCTTTAGCCTTTTTATACATCTCCAGTAACTCTTTTTTGTAGGCATCCCAAATACCATCAAAGTTTTCAATAAAAGGTTTTATTCTCTCTCTAAATATTGGTTCTCTTTTCTTAGCTTCCTCAGGAGTTGTTCTTCTTGCTGTAAGGTATAGATATCCATCTATGACTCGATAACCCCAGCCCTTTGTTGTTGGAAGATGTAATGTTTCTGCAGCATATGCAATTGCAGAGACATACCAGTACCAACCAATACCAAGATAAAGAGGTTTCATAGGAGGTTTACCATGAACAAGATCACATAAAAATACTTCATAAACCTGAAGATCTCTTTCATCATCAAATTCATAAAAAGATAGGTCATAAGCCGATCTTAACATTTTAATTTTCCTCCTTTTTATTTGAAGTTCTTTTATAAAAACTATTCAATTACCATAATAATATCTTCAGGGGAGACGATTTCACCTTCCCGAGCTAAAATCTCCTTTACCACCCCACTGTGAGGTGAGTTGATACGTCTTCTCATCTTCATTGCCTCTATAATTGCCACCAAATCGCCTTCATTGACCCGAGTTCCAGGTTTTACTTCTATCGAAAGCACAAGTCCTGCAATTCCGGATAATATTGCTCCAGATGGGATTTCCTTTAATGACTTTGATGTCTTTTGATTTGCTGAAGGCTTAATCGAGGTTAGCAAAGGTTCGCTATTAGTTTCTTCTCCGTTCCACACAGGAGAGACTTTCACGTTAAAGACTTCACCATCTACTTCTACCTTAAACTCCTTAGGAAACTCAAAAGATTCAATCATAGAAGGCTTTTCCTTCGGCTTTGGGGTTAAAGGAACTGAAACCTCTCTCTTTAGCTCTTTTTGTTTTATGGGTTTTCCAGGGATCAAAAACTTAATTAAAAGTTCATCATCTGAAAGCTCTGGTCCCAATTCTTTACGAAACTCTTCAATTGACTTTTCATAACCTTCAGGCTTCCAATTAAGAAATTCTTTTGTTCTTGGCAAATTCATCACCTTTTCGAGCAACTTACCATCTATCGGACCTGCGGGCTCTCCATAGTAACCTAAAACATACTTTATTATTTCATCTGTAATATTTTTATACCTTTCACCTGAAATTACATTGTCAACTGCCTGTGCACCTACAATTTGAGAATATGGTGTTGCCATTACTGGATAGCCAAGCTCCTTTCGGACTCGAACTACCTCCTCAAGAATCTCTTGTAGCCTGCCCTCCATTCCTACTTCCCTTAACTGCCTCGTAAGATTGGTCATCATCCCCCCAGGGATTTGATGCTCAAGATAAAAAAGGTCATACTCCATTGGAACCCCGATAGGTAATCCTTCTTTTTCTGCTATTTTTCTGAAATAGGAGGAAACCTCCTTTAGCGCATCTTCATCCAGATCTGAAGTAAAACCCAATCGCTGGGCATTTCTTAAAATTGTCTCTATGGCTGGAAGAGAAGTTCCATTAGCCAAGGGAGAAACAGCTGTGTGAAGTGTTCTTACACCGCACTTAATCGCCTCTAAATAACATAAAGGAGCAAGTCCTGAGTTACAATGAGAATGAAACTCAAGAGGTATTCCTTCGCAGTTCTTTAAAACAGTCAAGACCAATTGCCGTGTCTCCTCAGGCGTAATAATTCCTGAGGCATCTTCGATCATAATCCTATCAATAAACTCCTTTGCTTCAAGTAATCTGCGAGTCTTTTGTGCCCAATATTGATTCGTATGAAATGGACTTGAGGTATACATTAGGGCTGGAACAACTTCAGCCCCTTCTGCCTTAGCAATTCGAGCAAAATATATGAACTTCTCCATATCATATTGATAATCACAAATCCAGAAGCTTTTTATACCATTAGCAACAGATCTTTTTATCCATAAAGATATGATTTCTCTTGGGGTTGTGAGATCGAACGAAGAAAGACTCCCAATTTGGTAAGAACCGCGAAGAGGAGTCTTCTTTATCAATTTAGAGAGAATTCGAATTCTCTCCCATGGATCTTCGTTGAGGTTCCGAACTTGGACTGTAAAAGCTTGACTACCAACTGTTGCAATAGCCCTGTAGCCAATCCTATCCATCGTCTCTGCAATAGGTGTCATATGGTCAGTCCTCATCATGTAACCCCAGAGACTTTGCTGAGCGTCTCGTAATGTTTGGTCTACAAAATCAATTTTTTCACTCATAGTTAATCGAACTCCATTAAAATTATAATCCTAAATAGGCTTTTTTTACATGGTCATTTTGTAAAAGCGATTTACTTTCACCTTCCAGGACGATTCTACCATTTTCAATTACATATGCCCGATCTGATATCTCTAATGTTTGATGCACATTCTGTTCAACCAGTAAGATGGCAATCCCTTGTTTGTGAAGTTCCTGAATGATATGGAATATCTCTTTTACCAATAGTGGGGCAAGCCCATATGAAGGTTCGTCAAAAATACAAAACCTTGGTCTTGACATTAAAGCCCGTCCAATGGCTACCATTTGTCGTTCACCACCACTTAGTGTCCCAACCAATTGTTTCTTTCTCTCCCTCAACCTTGGAAAAAGATTATAAACATTATTGAGCATCTCCTGCCTCTTATTCCATGCCTCATCTATGTAGGCCCCCATCTCTAAGTTTTCAAGTACGGTCATTTCCTTAAAAAGTCTACCACCTTCTGGAATATAAGAGATACCTAACTTTCCAATTTGGTAAGGTGGTAATCTATCTATCTGCTTTCCCATAAACTTAACAATACCAGATGTAGGCCGAAGTAAACCGAATATGATATTTAGAAGTGTAGTTTTACCAGCTCCATTTGAACCTACTATTGCTACTATTTCTCTTATATTGATTTTTAAGGAGACATCCCAAAGGGCTTGAATTTTCCCATAAAAGGCATCAATATTATTTACCTCTAACATGAGTTTATTCCCCTAAATATATTTCGATCACTTTTGGGCTTTTTGCAATCTCTTCAGGCCTTCCTTCTTCGATCTTACTGCCATGGTGTAGTACCATAATCCGATCACATACACCCATGATTGCTTTCATTACATGTTCGATCATGAAGATTGTTATTCCTCTTTTCCGAATCTTTGATATAAGTTCCATTGACTGGGTAATTTCAACAGGATTTAACCCAGCCATTATCTCATCAAACATGATTAGCTCAGGTTTTGTAGCCAGCGCCCTTGCAATTTCAAGACGTTTTTGCGGGCCGACCGGAAGGTCTTTAGCCAGCATCATTCTGAATGATGATAATCCTACAAAATCCAGTAAATCTATTGCCTCTTTTTCTGCTTGGGATGAGGATATAGGCCTTTTTGTTCCAAATAGTGAAGCTGCAATAACATTCTCAAAAACAGTCATGGTGGAAAAAAGTTTTGTTGATTGAAAGGTTCTTGCGATACCCTTTCTACAGATTTGATGAGGACCAAGGCCATTAATTTTTTCTCCTTTATATCTTATCTCTCCTGAGGTTATTGGTAAAAAGCCAGAGATAAGGTTAAAAAGTGTTGTTTTGCCAGCACCGTTTGGACCTATTAATCCCAAAACTTCCCCTTGTTCGATTTCAAAATCAACCTGATTTAGGGCTGCCAATCCCCCGAAGTATTTCGAAACTTTTTCCCCTTCAAGAATTTTCATTCTGGCCTCGAGAACCTCCTATTGACCCTTTTTGTACAAGCCCTAAAAGGCCATTAGGTAAGAATAGAATAACAATAATCAATATAATACCAAAGAAAAGCATATAATAGTAAGGGAACTTCGTTGTAAGAATTTCCTCTAAATAGGCGAACAACGAAGCTCCAAGGATAGGGCCGTAGAGCTTTAAAGTGCCACCAAATATGGCCATCAAAACCGGCATAAAAGAAATATGAGGATCAAATGCGATTCTTGGATCAATATATGTCCATCTTGTTGCCATGATTGCTCCTGTTGAACCCATAAATAAAGCACTAATAGCAAAAGTAAACGTTTTAATCAGAGTAGAGTTTATTCCTATATGAGTCGCAGCCTCTTCTTGTTCTCCTATACACCTCAAAGCCAATCCAAGCCGAGACCTTCTTATGATGTAAGCTATAAGAATGGTGATCACAAAAATAGTTAGGATTACATGATAAACAGTGTTGTGGCTCACCATGACTACCCACCTGCCGACCGTACCTGTCATATTTGTCTCCCACCACAAGAGGAAATGTCTGATGAGTTCGCTTACCGAAAAGGTAAATATTATGAAATACATTCCTCTTAATCTCAGAGTTAGGAGGCCTATAAAAATTGCAAGTAAAAAACTTGCAAGACCACCTGATATGACAACAGCAGGCAAGGGTAAGATTTTACCCAACAGGGCTGATGTATATATACCAGTTCCAAAAAAGGCTGCTGAGGCCAATGAGATATAATGAGTAGGACCGGAGAAGATTACCCAACTCAGGGTGAGAGTAATATACATTAAAATATTTGTCAGTGATATCACAGGATATGGTTTAGCATAAAAAGGCAGGAGAGCCAATAAAAAGAGGGCTAAAATAATTCCAACAAATTTGAAAGGTCTTTTAGTGATAACTTTAATAATTGCCATATCTATTTCCCTAAAATACCCGTAGGTCTTATAAGGAGCAATAATATAAAAATCACATAGTAAGCAATTAGGGATAAACCGGGATCAATATAAGTTACAATACTACCCACAAGACCTAATGAGAAACCTCCGATCAAACTACCGGTTATACTACCCAATCCACCCAGAACTACTACAATTATAGCAATAATTGTATACTCTATTCCCATTGTAGGTTGGATCTCATACATCATACTGATAAGAGGACCAGCAAATCCTGCCATTAATGCACCAAGACCAAAACAGATAGCTAACATTCGATGGATATTTACCCCCATTATTTGAGCTGTCAGTGGATCTTCAGCCGAAGCCCTAATCGCCTTACCCATACGTGTATATGTAAGGAAAAGATAAAAAACTAAGCTTATTACAACAGAGAAAAATAAAGCAACTAATCTATTGGCGGTAAAAACAGCTCCTAAAATACTTACAGGAAAGTTTAGGTATGAGTATCCTCTCAAATCAGCCTTCCATATTATTAATGCTATATTCTGAATTATAAAAAGGAGGCCAAAGGATGCTAATAATGATTTATCAGCAAAAATACCTATTGATTCTGATTTGTCTCTCAGGTATTGAAAAAGGGTTCGGTGGATCAAAAATCCAAAAATGAAAAGAAAAGGACCACAAATGATTAAGGAAAGCAATGGACTTAGTCCAAGAAGAGTAAATAGGGACCAAGCGCCAAAAGCCCCAAGCATAATAAACTCTCCATGAGAAATGTTTAATACTCGTCCAACACCATACTGAAGGCTTAGTCCCACAGCTATGAGGGCATAGATACCCCCCATGATTAAACCTGCAATAACAATGTTTAATATTGCTTCAAACATAAAACCACTTTTCGCTTAAGCAAAGAATTTTCTGGCTGTCTAAGAAAAGTTGAATTTATAAAAGATTAAATCTTAAAAATATCTTTTTTAGACAGCCAGACTTTTAAGCTATTACTTTTTAGGCCACTCAGGCTTTGGGTATATTGGTTTAGCCTGTCGTGTTGCTTTATCTACAACCATAAACTCCCCCTTCTGCCACTGACCTACGTGTCCAGGCCAACCTTTAGCAAACTGATTTTCAAATTTTATTCGGCCAAGAACAGTATCAAATGTCTCCCTTGCAATTGCATCTCTTACTTTTGTCGGATCAAGTGTTCCTGCTATCTCAATGGCTTTCTCCAGAATTTGACATGCAGCATAGCTCTGTGCAGTTCCCCACCGATCAGGTTCGACTCCCCATCGCTTTGTGTAGCGATCAAACCATTCTTTTGCAGCAGGAGAAAGTTTTGGATTCCAAACACCGGTTCCCATTACACCCTCCACTGCTTCGGCACCGAATTTATCTCTAAAGGATGGATAGGCAATTCCAACCGATGAGAAGAAGAGCTTTGGATTTAATCCAATTGTTATCATCTGTTCAACCATTAGCCAGTTTTCTGGCGGATAGGCGGCTGCAATTAGGGCATCCACTCCAAGAGGTTTAATCTCTTTAAGCAATGGGGAGAGATCTTTAACGCCAGCTGGAAAACTCTTATAGAGAAGGACATCAACTCCCTTGCCGACTAACATTGGAACAATGGAAGTTGCCATCTCTATACCATGAAGATCAGTATGATGTATAACCGCTGCCTTCTTAACTCCTACTTCGAGACACAGATCTACAAGCACTCCTCCATGATCCCAAGGTTGATTCAGTGTTATAAACATATAAGGAATGTTATGTACCATTTCTTTGAGCTTCAATGATGAAACAGTTGGTCCAAGCACAGGGGTCCTATATTTAGTCGTAAGGGGAGCAATAGCAAAGTGCCATGCAGTCCCCCAGGGAGGAAAAACAAAATCGACCTTATCATCTAAAATTAACTTTTCAAATAGTTTTACTGATGTTCCTATATCGCTTTTGTCGTCATATCTGATAATTTCTACAGGCAATCTTTTCCCTAAATCCTTTACATAAATCCCTCCCTTTGCATTCACATCTTCAACCCACATATCATATGACCGAATCTGAGTCATCATTGCACCAGGGGCACTTGGGCCTGATAAAGCAATAGAATTACCAATCCGTATTTTATCCTTTGCATTTAAATAATTTGTGGATGCTAATGTAATAAAAATACATGACAAGATAAGATGTAATAATAATTTTTTATGCTTCATGTTTCTCCCTCCTCGCACAGTTTATTTTTGAATTGTTTGAGTTAATTAAAAGGCCTATTCGAATAGAATTTTTTAACCTTTTACAATTATTTATGAGCGAAATCACCTCCTTTCCGAAAGATTATCCATCAAAATGGATATTGACGAGTTGTTCGTTGAAGGCTAATCCAACGTAGCTCAGTAAATTCTTCAAGGGCTGCACGGCCTCCAAATCGACCCCAACCGCTATCCTTCACACCCCCAAAAGGAATTTGCGGTTCATCGTGAACTGTTTGGTCATTTATATGAACAATTCCTGATTCAATCTTTTCTGCGATGGCTAAACCTTTAGAAATGTCTTTTGTAAATACAGCTGCAGAAAGTCCATACATCGTATCATTTGCTATAGCAACAGCTTCTTCTTCATCCTTTACCTCAATTATTGAAATAACAGGCCCAAAAGTTTCCTCACGTAAAAATGATGATCCAGGTCTTATATTTGTCAGGATTGTTGGATAATAGCATAGTCCCTCAGATCTTCCACCACATAATAAATTTGCTCCATCTCGTATAGCAGATTCGACGCTTTTTTTAACCTGATTGAGTTGATACTGGTTGATTAAAGGGCCAATAATTGTGTCTGGTTCCTTGGGGTTACCGACTTTTAATGTAGAAACCTTTTTTATCAATTTTTCAGTGAACTCTCTGGCAATTTCCTTTTCAATTATCACCCTCCTGGTGGACATACAGATCTGCCCTTGGTGAAGAAATCCCCCAAATACTACTGCATTTACAGCATAATCCACATCAGCATCTTTAAGGATAATAACAGGATTCTGTCCACCAAGCTCAAGCGCTACCCGCTTAAGATATCTACCAGCCTTCTCAGCAAATTGACGACCTATTAAGGTCGAGCCTGTAAAACTGATGCGCCGCACTTTTGGATTTTCGATAAGTTCATCTCCAATTTCACTGCTTCCTCCAGGTCCGTTTGTTAGCAAATTCAAAACACCTTTTGGAAAACCAGCTTCATGAAATACTTCTGCAATTAAAACCCCGCCTGAAACAGAGGATTCTGTTGAAGGCTTAAGAATTGCTGTATTTCCATATGCTATAGGAAGACATATAGAACGGAGGGATAAAATCAAAGGTGCATTCCATGGTGCGATTCCTGCAACTACTCCTACAGGTTGACGGATTGCCATGTGGAATGCACCTGGAAGATCAGAAGGAATAATTTCACCGGTTACCTGGTGGACCTGTGAGGCTGCCTCCCGCAATAACCCTGGGGTAAACATCGTTTGGAACATGGCAAAGCCAAAGGTACAACCAGTCTCCTCAGCAAGTATGGGAATAATTTGGTCCCTTTTACGTTCAAGAATATCGGCTGCTCTAAGAAACAATGCCTGTCTTTCATTAGGAAGTGTACGAGACCATGAAGGAGATGCTGCATAAGCCGCATCGATAGCACGCCTTGCATCAGCACGTTTAGCTGAAGGCACATATGCAAAGACCTCTCCAGTATATGGGTTCAGATCTTCATAATACTCATTGTCAAGAGCATCAACCCATTCGCCATTGATGTACATCTTATATCTTTTTATAGACATGAAAATTCCTCCTTTAAGGTATTATGTTTATGAAATTCAATTGAAAAAAATAAAACAAAAATCTTTGTTTAATATTAGAAACTTCTCCTCAAAATCTTTTAAGCATTAAGTCAACAATCTGATCTACAGGGCTCTTTTTTTTGGTAATGATTGCAGGTCGTGTCTGAAGAAATATAATATTCTCAGGAAAATTAGAATTCTCTTCGATTGCCCACTCTGCGTCTTGAGGAGCTTCAAAGTGCTTTTCTAAAACCTTGGCTAATTTACCTATCTCGGCCACTTCTTCATCCATTAAACAGTAGGTACATCTTTTTAAAGGAGGGGTTTCTTCTTCCATGACTCCTATTTCCTTAAATATTACGTATTTTTGTTTCGTTCCGAGTTTCTTTTCACATATCTGTAAACTCTCCTTTTCTATAACATATGTATCTGGAATTAGTTCACCACTTACAACACTTTCTCCAAGCCCCCAGTTTGCCTCCAGAATCATCTTTGAATAGTCCCCAGTATTAGGATCGACAGTGAAGATTACTCCAGCAGAGCGAGCCTTTACCATCTTCAAAACAGCTACTCCGATTGGGTCACTTTCGAGAGGAAGCCCTTTTTGTAAACGAAATGACAGAGAACGAGGGTTAAAGGTGCTTGCCCATACCTTGATGATCTTTTCTAACAGATCTCCCTTCCCTTTTACATTCAAATAGGTTTCGTATTGACCTGGACGGCTCACTGGACCAGCAGAGCGTGTAGCTACAGCTAAGTTATTTGAATTGCACATTTGACAAAGATCATCGTAAAAAGAGTAAATGGGAATTTTTAATTCTTCAGGCATATCTTTAGATTCTACGATCTGACGGATTTTAATACTGGCTTCATTGAGTTGATCGATTTTTTCAATATTAATATCAGATCTCTCTAAGTATTCTTTAATTTCTCGAAGGGAATTAGTTTCTTCTAAAAAATATTCATAAGCCTTTACTGAGATGGCAAACCCGGGTGGAACAGGCATTCCCAGATGTGTCATTTCTCCCAAATTGGCACATTTTTTCCCAACCAATTTGTTATGATGCTGCCTTAACTCCTTAAACCAATAAATAAATTTTTCAGACATTACTTCCTCCTGAATAAACTTCTACATGCTCAGGTTTAACGGGACATCTTTTAAGGCAATTAATAGATTCTCAGTTGTCGTTACCCAACCAAAAGTGGTTTTAACATTTGAGATACTACTCTCATGAATAATTTTCGGTCCTATATGACTGACTGCATCTGAAACGAGAATAGAGAAATAATCTAAAAAGAATGCATGCCGGAGTGTTGACTCAACGCAGATATTTGTGGCAATACCAATGAAAAAAAGGTATTTTATATTATTTGTTCTTAATATTATATCAAGGTTTGTTCCTATGAATCCATCATATTTTTGCTTCTTAACAAGAATATCTCCTGGTTGAGGTTCTAACTCCTTTATAATTTCAGCTCCCCATGTGTCATAAATATAAATTTTTTCCTTCAATTCAGGATGCTCCCTAATCAAGTTTAATGCACGAGATTTTAAACGGTGGGGCGAGTTAGGGTGGCCTGCATCTGAAAGGTCTGGGCTACATCCCATTTGTAGATAGATGACTTTAATTCCCTTTTCGCGAGCTAAATTAAGAATAACCTTACAAGGCTCTATTATATTACGAGCGCCCGATAAATCGTGACCTAAAAGATCAAAATATCCTCCTTGGCTTATAAAGGCATTCTGCATATCAACGACAATAACAGCTGTTTTTGATATTTCGATTTCGATTGCTTCAGGTTCAGCTCGTAAGAGTATTTTATTCATTGATATGCCCTTTATAATTAAAATTAATATATGAAAACAATTCCCACTGCTAATGCCCTTGGTACTCCCTTAGGATCTACGCTCCTATAAATAGGGTAGATGTTCCAACCAACTTTTGTCACTAAACGAAATACATCGACTCCCAAACATTCTATGGATGAACGAGATTTTAATGGAAATGGGCATTTTTTACCATCTAAGACTGAGCATCTATCCTGTTTGCACAATGCTCTCAAACAACACGATTGCGCTAATCCCAATGAGAGATAATAGCCATTTCCAAAAGCAAGTGTTTCAATTCTACCTGCGATTTCCATACATTTAGTTGACCATTGAACTCCCTCACGACGTTCCATAGCATCCCCGGCAAAATGTTCAACAGGTTTTACATCTAACGCAAACAGTATAGCCCATTGATATTTACTTAAGGCCTTTCGTATAAAATCGGGTTCAAAACCATGATGAGGTGGACAATGGATACACATACCATAATATGAACAAAGAGGGTTGGCACATTTCAGGCTTACCCTCTCGTCTACTTCCACTAATTCTGCAGGTATGATTTCAGCCATTGAAGCGCCAAGCTCAATTGCTTTTTCTTTAAAATATTCCAAGTCTTTTTTAAGTTCTGCTGGTGTTATTTGGAGTTTAATCAATTTTGAAACACCTTTTTTCTCTTCCATTATTAAGATTCCCTTTATTTTAAATTTTTTATAAAGCCTGAAACATTTAATTCATCAAAATATCTTAGAAAATTGGAAAAAAAAGTCAAGAAATTTTTTAAATGGCGGAAACATCTCTTTTCCCGTGACAAGTTATGTTGCATTGGCTTATCTCAATGCTATACTTATTCTGAAGCATTAATCTCTAACCTCACTTGCGTCATTTCCGTGAAAATGGGAATCCAGTTGTTTTAATGTTTTTCTTTTCCCTGAATTCCTGCTTTCGCAGGAATGACAGCTTTAATTCCTATATAAACCCTCATGCCCTCAAAGGGCATCACGAAGGATGAAAATGTTGAATCGGCAATAATATTCAATACATTAGACCACAATGTGAATCTCGTAATTAGCAAGTGCTGTTGGAAGACACGCTTTATTTACGTGTTAAATTGAGCTATTCAAGATTGTCATTGCGAGTCAAATCCGAAGCAATCTTTAGAACTGTCATTCAGAGCGGAATGAGGAATCTATGAGATTGCCACGCCCTTCGGGCTCGCAATGACTGATAAATGAAGAACTTAATAGTATTGTGCTGGGTTTTGAAAATTGACTCCCCAGTCTTTCAAGGATTTTTTCAGAAATCTATTTTTAATCTGTTATGCTTTAATAAAAAATATTAGAAGTTTTTATCAATTTTTTGTATAATGTTTCAAAAATTTCAGGATTTGATTTTAGGGAAAGATTTTAATTAATTTATTTGTTTGACGAAAATTAATTAATAATCTATATATTGAAATGCAAATTGAATTACTATACGAGGAGGAAGAAAATGGGGAGACTGCTCTATACTCCAACTGAAGAAAGGAAGAAGAGTGCGAACGTCACAAGGTTTATGAAGTTTGTAAACGAACGTTATGGAAAGGGGATCTCTTCATACAACGAGCTTTATAATTGGTCAATAGAGAATATATCGGATTTCTGGGAGGCTTTATGGGATTTCTGTGAGGTTAAGGCATCAAGGAGATATGAGAAGGTTGTGGATGACGTTTCTAAATTTCCAGGGGCAAAATGGTTTATTGGGGCAAGGCTTAACTATGCAGAGAATATTCTTAGAAGAAGAGATGGTCATAATGCGTTGATATTCAGGGGAGAAGATGGAAGGAAGGCTCGAATGACTTATCTTGAACTTTATGACCAGGTTGCTTCACTGGCTAAGGCTTTGAGAGAGATGGGTGTAAAGCCTGGTGATCGTGTTGTTGGTTATATCCCAAACATAATGGAAGGAGTTGTAGCGTTGCTTGCTACGTCAAGTATTGGTGCGGTTTGGGCTTCATGTGGGCTTGAGCTCGGTGTTGATGCAGCTCTGGATCGATTTGGTCAGATCGAACCTAAGGTACTTTTTTCAGCAGATGGATATTGTTTCAAAGGAAAGACTTTTGATACCCTTTCGGCTGTTTCTGAGGTAGCACGTAGGATTCCTTCCCTTGAAAGAGTGGTTTTGATTCCATATCTTAGAGAGAGACCTGATATAAGTTTTATCCCGAATTCTGTATATTATGAAGATGTTATCTCGGGGCAGAAGGGACTTGAGATCTCTTTTGAACAGCTTCCGCCGGATCATCCACATATTATCCTATTTTCATCAGGGACTACAGGTAAGCCAAAATGTGTAGTTCATGGGCTTGTGGGAACTCTCTTAGTTCATCTTAAGACACATATCATTCATTTCGATTTAAGAAGTGATGATAAAGCCCTTTTCATTGCAACGCCCACATGGATGGTTTGGAATGTGCAAGTTAGTGCCTTAGCAAGTCGGGGCACAATCGTGCTATTTGATGGTAATCCATTTTATCCTGATCATGGGGCGATTTGGAAGATAATAGAGGAAGAGAAGGTTTCATTTCTTGGGTGTGGAGCAGGTTTTATAATGGGATGTATGGAGAGTGGGATAAGACCAAAGGAGCTTTTTGATCTATCTTCTCTTAGGGGTATTTTCCAGAGTGGTTCAGCTTTACCTGAGGAGGGTTTTGAGTATGTCTATGAAGCGATAAAGGGCGATGTCTATTTCAACTCGGGTCTTGGTGGGACAGATACACAGGCTGGTATTATTGAAGGTACTCCTATACAGCCCTTATATGCAGGAGAGATGTCAGGGCCTGCCCTTGGCTTTGCAACTAAGGTTTACGATGCAGAGGGAAAACCGATATTTGATAAGCCAGGTGAACTTGTATGTGAAAGGCCATTTCCTTCTGTTCCACTCTATTTCTGGAATGATGAGCATGGTTCGAAATTTATGGATACCTATTTCGGTCTTTACCCGAACATCTGGCGTCATGGAGATTACGTCATTCACCATAGTAAGACAGGGGGGATGACAGCCCTTGGTAGATCTGATTCGGTATTGAAGCCCTCAGGGGTAAGGATTGGTCCTTCTGAGATTTATAATGTTGTTGAGAAGATTGAAGAGGTTTCTGACAGTGTGGTTGTGGGTCAATACTGGAAGGGAGATCAACGTATCATACTTTTTGTGAAGTTAAAGAAAGGCTATGAACTGACAGAGGCCTTGAAGGATAAGATCAGAAATGAGTTACGTATGAAGGCCTCACCCAGGCATGTACCTGCAAAGATAATAGAGGTTCCTGATATCCCGTATACCTTCAATATGAAGAAGGTAGAGAGTGCTGTAATGAATATAGTGAATGGAAGACCGGTATTGAATAAAGATGCGATGATTAATCCTAACTGTTTAGAGTATTATGAGGATATTGTAAAAAAAGAGCTACAGTCATAATAAAATTGGATCTGATGTGTGGATTGGTTGGGAGGGCTCAGAACTCCTTTAAAATCTCTTCATCATAAATTTTTTCCAATTTCTCTTTATGGGTTGATTCCTCTTGTGCAAGTAATAAAAAAATATTTTTAACCTTTTCGTCTCTAACAAGTTTAGATAGAGATAGATAAAGCTTTTCAGAGCTCTCTTCCTTTTTAATCGCCATCCTTAAAAGCTCTGCATAATTCATATCAAAGCTGAAAGGTGAATCTTGAATTAACTCACTCAATCCTAATCCTTTAGCCTCTTTTAATTCAACGGTTTCAATCTGTCCTATATCCAGGGCTTCAAGCTTCTTTTTATGGTTTTCTTCCTCGATAGCCAATTCTTCGAATGCCTTTTTTATGCCAGGGTTTGAACGTTCTTCAGCCATTCGGTAGAAAGCCGAAGCATCAGCCTCTCTTCGAATAGCATAACGAATAATTTCTTCTGGACTGGAAAGGTTCATCATTTAATCCCTCCTGAAAGATATCAAAGTTTTATCTTGCTCGTTAAATACATCTAACTAAGATTACTGGTTTGGTTGAATATCGTATTACCTTTTCAGCAACACTTCCTAATAAGAATTTTTTTATTCCACTTCTACCATGTGTTGTCATTGCTATCATACTTATATCATTATGATTAGCATGATCAATAATTTCTTCGGCATCGTTTCCATAACGGACATGAGTATCTACTTTAAACCCTTTAGTCTCCAATTCAAGGGCTATTTTTCTTAAATATTCTTCCGCCTCTCTTACAACTTTTATTTGAGCCTCTGTAGGATCTACACCAGGAAAGGTATGAGCAAAAGCTACACGTAAAAGGGATATGTCAGCATTTAATTTATTAGCAAATTTTTCTACCATAGGAAGGACGTTTTCAGCACAGTTTGAACCATCGAGTAGAACAAGAATCTTTTCTGGTCTTTCCATATTTTTCTCCTTTCAAAGAAATTTAAATTCTCACATATTATCTGGGGAAAAATATAATTTACAACCAATTTAATTAAAAAGATGATTTTTGTAAATAAGGTCATTCCCGAATTTCCAAAGAAAAAATCCTTTATTTTTTATATACTATTATATTTAAGAACTTATTCATCGAAGCAATTAAATATTTACGACTAAATTGAGCGATTTTTTACTAAAAGCCTTTATTTATCAGTCATTGTGAAACCCACCAGGGTGCGTGGCAATCCGACGAAGTCGTTGCGAGGACCCCGCACTTGATGCGGGGGACGTGGGCAATCTCAAATATAGTTCCCTCGTTTTATTCGGGACAAGGCTTCGGCTTCGCCTCGCAATGACAGTCTTGAATCTCTCAATTTATATAGGATAGGAATTAAAGCTGTCACTCCTACGATGGTAGGAATCCAAAGGAAAGAAAAACATTAAAACAACTGGATTCCCGTTTTAATGGGAATGACATAGGGGAGGGTAGAGATTAAATTATGCTTCGGAATAAGTATAGTATTGAGATAAGCAAATGCTACATAACTTGTCACGGAAAAAAGATGCTTCCTTTTTTTACATACAATTTGACAAAGGCGGAAATTTTAAGTAGGATAAGAACCAATTACAAAAATATTTTTTTGCGTAAGGTAAGGGTTCATCCCTTACCGAAGACGGTAAGCTATAAAGGCTTACCTACTAATTAAAGGAGGGATTGGATGGGAAAAAATAATTCAAGAGGTATTGGGAGGAAAAAAGGTATTAAGAAGACTCCAACCTATATTAATGGACTTGATGAGATTCTTAATGGTGGGCTTCCTACTGGCCGGACGACCCTTGTTGTTGGAGAGCCTGGAAGTGGAAAGACAGTTATGGGAATTGAATTCATGTTCCGTGGAGCAATCAACGAAGAGCCAGGTGTCTTTTTAGGGTTTGAAGAACCTGTAAAGGTGATTCGAGAGAATGCTCATACTTTTGGCTGGGATTTCAGGTCTCTTGAAAAGGATGAGAGGCTTTTTCTAATGGAGGGATATCTGGATCCAGAGGCAGTAATGAGCGGTCGATTTAGCATAAAACCAATGCTTTCTATTATCAGAGGAAAGGCAAAGGAGATGGGGGCTAAGCGGGTGGTAATAGATGCCCTGGATGTTCTTTTCAATCTCTTTGAGACTCCTTCACAGGTTCGCTCGGAACTTCATCAATTAAACCGGTGGCTTACAGAATCAGGTTTAACATCCATCCTTACCCTCAAGCCGAGGGAAAACCCTCCAGGGAGTCTTTTTCAAGACTTTTTCTACTCAATGGCTGATTGTGTGATTCATCTTGATGCGAGGCTTTTCAATCAGATTTCTACCCGGCGTCTCCGAGTGGTAAAGTATCGTGGTTCAAGCTTTGGGAGAAATGAGTATCCCTTTGTAATCACAGAGGAAGGAATTCGGACCATTCCTATAACAAGATTTGAGCTGAGACACAAACCATTTGGTAAAAGAATTTCAACTGGAATACCGAGTCTTGATACTATGCTTGGCGGTGGTTATCACAGGGCCTCCTGTATTCTTCTTGCAGGAGAGCCAGGAACAGGGAAGACAATCCTTGCTTCGACCTTTGTAACTCACGTTTGCAATCAGGGAGAAAAGGTTATTTACTTGAGTTTGGAGGAGTCTCCAGAGGCGCTAATTCATAATATTACGAGTGCAGGGATTCATCTTTTGCCATTTGTTAAGGATGGGAGGCTTCATCTTTTTGGGTCTATGCCTGAAGCTACGGGATCAGAAGAACACCTGATTAGAATGGCAGATGCTGTCGAAAGGATTAAGCCTCAGCATGTGGTTTTGGATGCTATTTCAGCCTGCGAACGTATGGGAGGAAAGCAGGCGGCTTTTGATTATCTCATGCGACTTTTGAATTTCTTAAAGGAGAGGGGGATTACGACCATTCTTACCAATCAGACAACAGGCACAAAATCTCAGATCGAGATTTCAGGCAATGGAATCTCTTCCATGGTTGATACGGTTCTCTTTCTTTCCTATATTCAAGAGAAGGGAGAGAGCAATCGAATCATTCAGATTCTCAAATCTCGTGGTTCTAAACATTCAAATCAGGTAAGACAATACAGAATAAATGATGATGGGATTGAGATACTCGAGGCGTATACGGAGCGTACATATTAATGGGAGCATAAAATAAATGACACCTTGATAAGGGGTCGGCAAGCCACAAGGGCTTGCCCTACGATAAGACAATACCATGGATGAAGGTAAGGATGATAACTGTAATCTAAATTGAGCGATTCTAAATTGTCATTGCGAGGCGAAGCCGAAGCGATCTTTAAAACTGTCATTCCGAGCGGAGTGAGGAATCTACGAGATTGCCACGCACCCTTTGGTGGGTGCTCGCAATGACTGATAAACAAAGGCTTTTAGTAATTAATAAATCAGAGATAGAAGAGATTAAAAATATTGTGTAAGATTAAAATTTTTCTTACGAAGAGATGAATTAATGGGGGTGAAGAATGGGAAAGGATAAAGATAAAGTTTCAGATTCTCATGGGGTTTATTATTTTAAACTTTTTGTTGCAGGGGATGAACCCAATTCTCGCAAGGCTAAGGAAAGTCTTATGAGAATTTGTGAGAATTATCTCAGGGAGAAATATGTAATTGAAGTAATTGATGTCCATAAGGATTATAAGTCTGCCCTTGAGAATAATATTCTTCTTGCACCAACTCTGGTTATCATTGCTCCTCAAGGTGAGACAAAGATCATTGGGTCATTGAACGATGAGAGAAAGATTTTGGAAGTTCTTGGATTATCTGAAGGGGAGGAGAAGGGATGATGAAAAGGAAACCAACCTATAAAGAACTTGAAGCTCGACTGAGGCAGGCTGAAGAGACATTGAGGGCAATTCGTTCGGGCGAGATTGATGCCATTGTTGGAGAAAGGTGGCCATTAATCATTAAAGCGAAAGAACTGGAGGATAAACTTAGAGAAAGCCAGGAGACACTTGAGCTTGCTATTTCTGGTTCAAATGCTGGCATCTGGGATCTCAGATTCAATCCAGAAGATCCTTATAAAATACCTGATGAAATTTATATCTCACCCAGGCTAAAGGGATTTATAGGTTTTGGGGAGGATGAGTTTCCAAACTCGATATCTGCCTGGCACAGCCGTATTCATCCTGAAGATCTGGAGTTAGTGAGAAAGGTAGCCCAGGAGCATCTCGAAGGTAAAAGAGAGATTTACGAAGTGGAATATCGTATTTATCATAAGGATGGAGGGATTCGCTGGATTTATTCCCGGGGGAAGATTCTACGGGATGAGAATGGAGTGCCTAAGCGATGGACAGGGGTTGATTGGGATATTACTGAACGAAAGAAGAAAGAGGAAGAACTTAGGGCGAGAGAAGATGTCCTTAAATTTGAGAGGGACCAACTATTATCCTTGTTTGATAGCATCAACCAGGTAATTTATGTTACAGATCCAATATCTTATGAAGTTTTGTTTGTGAATCGATATTTAAGAGAATTATTGGGGAGAGACCCAGTGGGAGGGTTTTGCTACAAGGAATTTCAGGGGCTGGATCATCCTTGTGAGTTCTGCACTAATGATATCATTTTAAAACTCAAAGGTGAGCCTTATAGATGGGAATATCATAATCCTTTTTTAAATCGAGACTATGAAATTACGGATAGAATCATTAAATGGCCTGACGGACGAGAGGTAAGATTTGAGATTGCAATTGATATCACCGAGCGAAAACATTATGAGGGAATGTTACGGAATAGTGAGGAGCGTTTCCGGAACATCGCTGAAGCCGCATCTGAATATATATGGGAAACAGATGCTAAAGGCCGATACTGTTATGTTACCCAAAAGATGGAAGCCATTTTGGGTAGACCTATAAATGATATATTAGGACATAAGCCTTTCGATTTCATGCCACCAGACGAGGCAAAACGCATGCGCAAGCTAATATCTGAGTTTGTTGAGAGGAAACAGCCATTCCGTGATGTAGAACATAAGGCTTTTCGTCCTGATGGAACGATATTATGGGAGCAAGTAAGTGGTGTTCCAATATTTGATGAAGAGGGAAATATTGCTGCATATCGTGGCACTGCATCAGACATCACAGAGCGAAAGCGCATAGAGGAAGAGCTTAGAGAGAGCGAGAGAAGATTTAAGGACCTTTTTGATTATGCACCTGTGGGGTATCATGAGATAGATGTGGAGGGACGGATTGTCAATGTAAATAAAAAAGAGTTGGAGATGTTAGGGTATGATTATGGAGAGATGGTGGGACAGTTTCTCTGGAATTTTGTTTTAGAAGAGGGTACATCCAGGCAAAATGTATTAGAAAAATTAGCAGGAATAAAGCCTCCTGGAGAAAGTTTTGAACGGATCTATAAGAAAAAGGACGGAAGCCCTCTTCCGGTCCTCATTAAGGATAGTATTCTTCGAGATCAAGAATGGAAGATTATAGGGATTCGTTCAACTATTCAAGATATAACGGAGCTAAAGAAAAAAGAGCAGGAAATTTCTTCACTTCAGGAGCAGCTTCGTCAGGCACAGAAGATGGAGGCGATTGGGAGATTGGCTGGAGGGATTGCGCATGATTTTAATAATATTCTCAGTGTAATCAAGGGAAGTGCCCAGCTATCACTTATGGACCTAAGAGAAGGTGATCCACTCTATTCAAATCTTAAGGAGATAGAGAGGTCGGCTGATCGTGCATCTGCACTTACACGTCAGCTTTTGGCATTCAGTCGTAAGCAGATTATGGAGATGAGGGTGATAGACCTTAATGATTTAATAAGAAACTTTGAGAAGATGCTTCGAAGGATGCTTGGTGAGGATATTGAGTTATTGACCTATTTATCGGAGCCGCTTGGTAGGGTTAAGGCTGATCCTGGTCAGATTGAGCAGGTTATTATGAATCTTGTGGTTAATGCTCGGGATGCGATGCCAAGGGGTGGTAAGCTAACCATTGAAACAGCAAATGTGGGGCTTGATGAGGAGTATGCGAGGAGGCATATAGGTGTTAGGCCTGGACCGTATGTGATGTTATCGATAACTGATACGGGTGTTGGTATGACGAAGGAGGTTCAGGAGCGTATCTTTGAGCCGTTTTTTACAACGAAGGAGATGGGGCGTGGGACTGGATTGGGTTTATCTACAGTTTATGGGATAGTTAAGCAGAGTGGGGGTAATATATGGGTATATAGTGAGCCCGGTAAGGGGACTACTTTTAAGATATATCTTCCTCGTGTGGAGGCTGAGGTATCGGAGGTGAGGAGGGAGGTTGAGGGTGAGGTACCTCGAGGTAGTGAGACTCTGTTGGTTATTGAGGATGAGGAGACGGTGAGGAAGCTTGCAGTGAGGTTGCTTAAGAGGCAGGGTTATAATGTATTGGAGGCTCCTGATGGTGGTAAGGCTTTCATATTGTGTGAGAAGTATCGGGATCCGATACATTTGATATTGACGGATGTAGTTATGCCTGGGATGAGTGGTCGTGAGTTAGCTGAGCGTCTTAAGAGGATACATCCTGAGGCCAGGGTTTTATATATGTCGGGGTATACTGATAATTCGATAATTCATCATGGAGTATTGGAGGAGGGGATAGATTTTATTCAGAAGCCATTCACATTTGAGAATCTTTTAAGAAAGGTCCGTGAGGTCCTGGATAAATAAGAGATGTTCACTTTGGATTGTTTCGTTTATTGGATAGGTTTAGGAAAAATCTACTAGTTCCAAATTTAGACCTTAGTCAAAATTCAAAGACCTTCAGGTTAGTGCAAACCTATTATGTGTTTTATGAAATTTCTTAGGAATTTTTAGAATATTATTATATTTATCCCGCATTGTGTATTTAAAAATTATTAAAGTATTTATTTTATATACCGAAAAATAATAAGGATGATTATTATCTATAGGGGGATTTTGATATGAAATTAAGTAGAATGAGGATAGGTTCAAAGCTGATTTTAGGTTTTTCTGTTACATTGGGATTTCTTATTTTTACAATTATTTTCAACTTTTGGAATATGAGAAGAATTCAGTACAACTTAGATAATATTGTAAAGCAGAACAGTGAGCAGATGCGTTTAGCAGAGGATGTAGGCAGTTTGACCAGAGAAATCTCGATTGCTTTGGGTAATATGATATTTCTTAAGCTTCAGACTCATAAAGAAAATGAGAAGAAGAGGATTGAAGAATTAAGTAGGAGATATGATGAGATTTTTAGAATAATTATGGATAAAACGCCAAAGGATGATGTAAAGGCACAATCTTTACTGGCAAGGATAAAGGCTGAGCAGGAGGAGGCAAGAGATTGGAATAATAAAATTATAAATTTAATAATTTCAAATCCAGATGCGGAGATTGAGGATGTATTTACAAGGAAGGCTACTCCGGCAACGAGGAGATGGCTTGATTCGATTGATGAATTTAAGAGATACCAAGAGGGTAAAAATAAGATTAAATATAATGAATCCACTTTGATTTATAGGAATACTCGCCTCATAACGATAATAATTGGGGTTATAACGATTTTATTGACTGGTTGGATAAGTTTATTAATCACCCGGAGTGTAACAAAGTCGATTAATAAGATAGCATCTGGTTTAGATGCAAGTGCAAATAAGGTTACATCAGCATCTGCTCAGGTATCTTCAGCAAGTAAGGTGTTAGCTGATGGGGCATCGGAGCAGGCGGCGGGGATTGAGGAGACTTCGTCATCGATTGAGGAGATGGCTTCTATGACTCGGAAGAATGCCGAGAATGCTAATCAGGCGAATATATTGATGATGGAGACATTAAAAGTAGTTGATGAGGCTAATCGTTCTATGGTGAGGTTAACGGAGTCTATGGGTGAGATTACCACTGCTTCGAAGGAAACAGCCAAGATCATTAAGACAATAGATGAGATTGCATTTCAGACTAATTTATTAGCATTAAATGCTGCGGTTGAGGCGGCTCGTGCAGGAGAAGTTGGGGCAGGGTTTGCGGTGGTGGCTGATGAGGTTAGGAATTTGGCAATAAGGGCAGCAGATGCCGCTAAGAATACTGCGGTATTGATTGAGGGGACGCTCAGGAAGATAATGGATGGTTCAGAGGTTGTATCAAAGACGAATGAGTCGTTTCAGAGGGTTGCATCGAGTTCGAAGAAGGTTGCTGAGCTGGTTGGAGAGATAGCGGTTGCTTCATCTGAGCAGGCTCAGGGGATAGAGCAGATTAACAAGGCTATATCTGAGATGGACAGGGTGGTTCAGAAGAATGCTGCTTCTGCAGAGGAGTCTTCTTCTGCTGCCATGGAGATGAACGGAGAGGCACAAGTGCTAAAGAATTTTGTTTCTGAATTATTGACACTTGTGAATGGTAGAAGTAATGGTGATGTAGTAAAGGATTTAGAATCGGCTTCTTCAGATTTAGAGATGGAAAGTGGAAATGGGGGCGATGGGAAGCATGGGGGTAAGTTATTAAGTAGATTTTCGAAATCAATAAGAGAGAATAAGTTGAATAATCATCGGATATCATTTAATAAACAAAGACCTCAAGAGATTATTCCTCTGGAAGAGGAGAGTTTTAAAGAGTTTTAATAATAAAATTTCTCATAAATTTAAATCCTCTTCAGAAAGTTTAATTTAAATATAAATCAGAATTGAATAGTAATGTTTGTACTGATTGGGATTATTATTGTGCTTGGAGCTGTTTTTGGTGGTTTTGCTGAGGCTGGCGGTCCGTTTGTGGTATTAATTCAGATTGGTGAGTTTATGATTATCGGAGGTGCTGCCTTAGGGGCACTGATAATTTCTTCTCCTGTTTCTTTACTTAAGAAGATTCTGGATAGGATTTTAAAGGTTTTAAAGGGAAATAAGATTAATAAAGAGACATATTTAGAGCTTTTAAAGTTACTTTACGAACTTTTTCAGGTGATAAGAAAAGACGGCGCAGTTGCCCTTGAATCCCATGTAGAGAGACCGGCCGAGAGTTCTATTTTTAAAAAATACCCACGTTTTAGCAATGATTCATCCATTATGAAATTTATAACAGATACATTAAGGCTAATAGTTATGGGTGGCATATCTCCTCATGAGATTGAGATGATATTGGATGCGGATATAAATTTAAATCATAGTGAGGGTAGCAAGCCGAGTAAAATCTTGCAAAAGATAGGAGACTCACTACCTGGACTTGGCATTGTAGCTGCTGTTTTAGGGATTATCATAACCATGCAGGCAATAAACGGGCCTGCTGATCAGGTTGGTAAAAAAGTGGCTGCAGCCCTTGTTGGGACATTTTTAGGTGTATTTCTTTCCTATGGTTTTATACAGCCACTTGCGACCAACATAGAGATTACAAGCGAAGAGGAGATTAGAATTTTTGAGGTTATAAAGAATGGAATTGTCTGTACAGCAAAGGGTTTAAATCCTATTGTTGCTATAGAATTTGCAAGGAGATCGATTCCCAACGAATTTAGGCCAACCTTTGAAGAGATGGAGACATTTGTTAAGCAGAAAGGGTAGGAGTAATTTAAGATGAAAGATGAAGGGAATGAAAAGCAGATAATGATAATAAAGAAGAAGGCTGGTCATGAGGGCCATCATGGAGGGGCATGGAAGGTAGCATACGCAGACTTTGTTACTGCAATGATGGCTTTATTTATTGTTCTCTGGATTGTAGGCCAAAATAAGGCTATAAAAGATGCAGTTGCAGCGTATTTTAAAGACCCTGGAGTTTTTACCTCTGGACGTTATGGAGGTATTCAAGAGGGGAGTTCAGGTTTGATACCAGGAGGTGAAGAGCTCATAAGGAGTGAGATTGAAAAACTCAGGGTTGAGGGTCAAAAAATAGAAAATATGATTGGTTCAGTACCATCTTTTGAGAAATTTAGAGATAAGATACAAATTTCTATGTCTCAAAAAGGGTTAATGATTGAATTAATAGAGAACATGGAAGGTCTTTTTTTTGATGTAGGGAGTGCGAAGATAAAGGATGAAGCGTTAGGAGTTTTAAAGCTTCTTGCTTCTGAGCTTAAAACTCTTCCTAACAATATAATTATAGAAGGTCATACGGATAGTAGACCTTTTGTCAGGCCGGGCTATTCAAACTGGGAGTTAAGTGTTGACAGGGCAAATGCGGCAAGAATGGTTTTGGAAGAGAGTGGAGTTTCTGGAGATCAGATTATAGAGATAAGAGGTCTGGCTGATCGAAGGCTTAAACATCCTGATAAACCTTTAGATTATTCAAACAGAAGGGTAAGTATAATTATAACCTCTATAAGATAAAAGTCTGTAAATTGGCACTCGAGAGACAAATTGTCCATCCAAAAATTTTCTTCCAGTTATTTTTTAGAAATTCTTTTTTAAATTAAATAAGTTAGAAATTCCAGAAATTGGCATTTTATTTGCTTGATAAATAAACAAAAAGATATATACACCGATAAAGCCAAACCACGAGCAATCGTGGGACGGAAAGCCACGGGTCCCTCTGGGATAGCCGGGTTGCCGAAGTGAAAAAGGATATCTCTAATTAAAGCCCGTGGTTTATTTTAGCCACGGGCTTTTTTTATGAGTCATTAAGTTTACTAAAATTTATTGGAGGTAGTGTGATATGGAGATTATGGAGGGAGAGATTTTAAGGAGTAAGATTACTGAGGATTTACATATGGTAAGAAAGATTGAGCATGGGCGGGTGATACTTGAGAATAGCAGTGGGACTGTGTGGATACTATTGTTGAAACAGAGCCTTGGTGCTTATTATGAGAAGATTAGAGAAGGGTAAACGAGTCTAAAAAATATCTTTTGTTTTTTAGTAATATCTGGTAGATTTTTATCTGATAGAATCATGGACCAATTAGATAATTTCAGATTTGTGCAGTTTAATTTTTTTCTTAATCCGATCGAATTAATAAGGCTTCCCCCGTATAAGGGGTCTACCATAAGGGGCGCATTTGGTCATGCCTTTAAAAAGGTTGTATGTGTTACAAGGGAGAAGGACTGTAACTCCTGTATATTGAGTAAGAAGTGTGCATATTCTTATATATTTGAGACTCCACTTTCATCTGATTCTTCAAAGATGAGAAGATATCCATTTGCTCCTCATCCATTTGTGATAACTCCTCCATTGGAAGAAAAGAGGGATTACCTACCGGGAGAGGTTCTTTGTTTTGAGTTGTTATTAATTGGTAGATCAATCGATTTTCTTCCCTATTTTATCTATACATTTGATGAACTGGGCCGAAGGGGAATTGGAAAGGTAAGGGGTAGGTATCGGTTAGAGGAGGTTAGGGTTTTTCATCCTCGAGTGGGAGATAAGTTGATTTATTCTTTCAGGGATAAGATTCTTCATAGTGATTTCAGTGTGATTGGGGTTGATGATCTTTATTCTTTTAATAGTATACCTTCTATCATGAAGTTTAGATTTTTAACCCCAACACGTTTGAAGTATGATGAGAGATTAACCTCGGATCTTCAGTTCCATGTGCTTATGAGGAATCTTTTACGGAGGATAAGTCTTCTTTCGTATTTTCATTGTAATGAGGATTTGGTTCTCGATTTTAAGGGTTTGATTGAGGAAGCACGGGGGATAAGCTTATTGAGGTCTGAGCTCAGGTGGTTTGATTGGGAGCGGTTTTCGAGTCGTCAATCAACGAGGATGTATATGGGAGGGTTTGTTGGAGAGGTAATATTTGAGGGTGATTTTAGTAGATTTATACCATTTTTACTTCTTGGTGAGTATATACATATTGGGAAGGGGACGAGTTTTGGCCTTGGCAAATATAAGATTCTGGATCTTTAATCTATGAGTTTTGGAAATATTTCAGAAATATTTTTTTTCTTGTCATATCCCTGAGATTTTGTTTTAAAATGAAGGTAAAAAAATAGGTAAAAGATAATATTCTGGGGTCTATGGATTTCAAATATTTTTAATGTAAGTGCGTAAAGTTCCTTTTATGGAGAAGAGACGTTTTAAAGAAGTTCTGGTCTTTGTAATTGGAACAACTCCTCAGATTATTACAGAGACGCTTTATGGGCTTACTCAAGTTTTAAAGCCACCTGTTATTCCTGATGAGATTCATATAATTACTACATTAACAGGCAAAAGAAGAATAGAAGAAGAGCTAATTGGTAAAAGGAGGCTTTCGAGATTTTTTAAGGAGTTCGGGCTTTCGGAGATAATCTTATCTGAGGAATCAATTCATGTGATTAGGGGAGAAGATGGTGAGCTGTTAGAGGATATCAGAGAGAGTTCTCATAATGAGCGTGTTGGAGATTTTATCGTAAATTTTATAAGGGAGAAGGCGAAATTTGAGGACATTCGGCTTCATTGTTCTCTTGCTGGTGGTCGAAAGACCATGTCCTTTTATTTGGGTTCAGCCCTTCAACTTTTTGGGAGACCCTGGGACAGGCTTTATCATGTCCTTGTTAGTCCAGAGTTTGAATCTCATCCTGAATTTTACTATAAGCCTAAAAAAGATAAGGTTCTTGATCTGAAGAATCATGATGGGAGGCTTATCAAGAGAATAAATACCAGAGATGCTCAAATACTCCTTGCTGAACTTCCATTTATCCGTTTGAGGGATAAGATATCTTTAAATAGCAGAAGCTTTAGAGAACTTGTTATGGAAGGACAAAGAGAGATCGATATGGCATCCATTCAACCTCTATTGAGGGTTGATTTAAAGGACAGGGTTATTCGAGTAGGGGATATATCCATAGATATGGTTCCAATTCAATTAGTAATTTACACGTATCTATTAAGGCAGAAGACAGATGGATGTTCTGTGCCGGGTAGGGTCTATTGTTTTGATTGTATGGATTGTTTTTTAACATTAGGAGAGATTTCAAAGAGGAAGGCCTTTGAGGAGATGTCGAGAGACTATGAGAAGATTTATGGTTCATTTTCAGGCAGGCTTGAGGAGTTTATTAAACACTGGTCTGAAAAGGGTGGTATTGATCAGGAAACCCTCAGGCAGAATATAAGTAAGATTAATAGCACATTGAGAGAGAATATTAAAGATGAGACACTTCATTCTTATTATCTTATTACGTCAGTTGGTAAACATGGCAGTAAACGTTATGGCGTAAGGATTGAAAAGGGGAAGATTTTAATAGGCCCTTAAATTTTAAATATGTATCATTGGAGGAATTATGGTTAATCAAAATATTATTTGTCCATATTGTCATAAAGAGATTCCATTAACGGAGGCGATTACGCATTCCATTCGTGAGGAGATACAGAAGGAATTTGAGAAGGAGTTGCTTAGTAAGAAGGAGGAACTTTCCCGGAGAGAAAGACTCCTTATGGAAAAAGAGAAATCTATATCAGAGGAGGTTTCTAAGAGGTTATCTAATGAGAGGGCGAGGTTAGAGGCAGAGACAAAAAAGCGATTTGAGGAGGCTATGAATCTTCGTCTGAGGGAGTTTGAAGAGCAAATCAAGCAGAGAGATCAGATGTTAGAGGAGATGCGGAGAGTTGAGCTTCAACTTCGTAAGGAGCGGAGAGAGCTTGAGGAGAGGCAGAGGTCACTTGAGCTTGAGGTGGCACGTCGTTTAGATGAGGAGCGGGAAAGGATAAGAAAAGAGGCTGAGAGTAGGGTAGCCGAGGAGCACAGGCTTAAAGACCTTGAGAAGGACAAAAGGATCAATGATCTTTTAAGAGACATAGAGGAGCTCAAGAGGAGGGCAGAGCAGGGGCCTATTCAGACGAGGGGTGAGGTGTTGGAAACTGAGCTTGAAGAAATTCTAAGAAGCCAATTCCCGATTGATCAGATTGAGCCTGTTCCGAGGGGGAAGAAGGGGGCAGATGTTCTTCAAAGGGTTCATAATCAGTTAGGTCAGTTTTGTGGGACGATTATCTGGGAGGCAAAGAGGACGAAGAATTGGAATGATGGGTGGATTGATAAGCTAAAGGAGGATCAGAGAGAGGCAAAGGCTGAGATAGCAGTGATTGTGACAAAGGCTATGCCGAAGGATGTAGCTAATTTTCAGTTAATTGATGGAGTTTGGGTTACAGAATATAGTCTTGCGTCTTGTCTTGCGATGGCTTTAAGGACGAATCTTATTCAGGTTGCCAGTGAGAGGAGGGCGGCAGTGGGAAAGCAAGAAAAGATGGAAGCTCTGTATAGTTATCTATCTGGTCCCGAGTTCAGTCAGAAGGTAGAGGCTATAGTTAAGGCCTTTCTTTCGATGAAGAGTGATCTTGAGAGTGAGAAGGCAGCAATGAGCAGAATATGGGCAAAGAGGGAGAAGCAGATTGAGCGAGTAATTACCAATATAACGAGAATGTATGGTGATATGCAGGGGATTATTGGAGCTTCACTTCCTGAGATTAAGAGCCTCGAGTTTAAAAATTTGATCGATTCCGATGAACCCGAGCCTTTTTAAAACTATCGGAGGAAATCATGGCATTTGACGAAAAAGAATTTCATGCTGTAGTCTTAGGGGCCCTTTTTCATGATATAGGGAAATTTGTTCAAAGGGCTCAAGAAAATCCTACAAGCCAGAATCACTCCAGTTGGGGTGAAGAATGGTTTCAAAATAATCTGGCTGAAAAGCTAACTTCTATTTTTTCTGAAAAAGAAAAACAAATTATTAGGTCTGCAATAGCTAATCATCACGAGTATGAAGAATATGTTTCTTTAGCTGATGCAATTTCAGCTGGAATGGACCGAATAGCCTTAAAAGACGAAGAAGAAGGAGATCCTTTTACTGACAGGCTGGTTTCGATATTTTCCAGAATATCAATTTCAGATAATTTTAAATTTGAAAAATTTTATAGATTAGCCTCCTTAGGATGTGATCAACTTAAAGAGGTATTTCCAATTGATGAAAAGAAATGTACTCAAAAAGAATACTCAGATTTATTGAAGAGTTTTGAGGAAGAAATAAGACAATCAAATTTTGATCGACTTCAACTAGAAAATATAATTAATATCTTTTATTTTCTATTATGGAAATATTGTTGGTGTATACCGAGTTCTACCTATAGAGACGAACCTGATGTCCCGCTTTTTGATCACTTAAAAACAACAGCAGCTATAGCATCTTGCCTATATCTTTATAAAAAAGAGAATCAAGACAAAAAATTGAATATTGAAGAAAAGACATTATGTCTCATCGGAGGAGATATTTCAGGAATTCAAAACTACATATTTGATGTTCTAACACAGCAAGGCAAAGTTGCAAAAAGGTTAAGGTCAAGGTCATTATTTATTCAAATTGCTTCAGAAATAGCATCTCACAAAGTTCTTCATGCAATTCAGTTGACTTTATGTAATCTCATTTTATCAGCTGGTGGTAATTTCTTTATTCTTGCTCCTAATCTAAAGAATATGAGTGAGATGATTAAGTCGCTTCAGGAGGAATTCGATGACTGGTCATTGAAGGAAGTTAATGGCGAGTTATCAGTTTCTTTATCATTCGTGGAATTATCTGGAAAAGATTTAAATAATTTCCCAGTGATATTAGAAAAGTTAAAAATTAAACAATCATATAAAAAATATCACCCTATTGAATCTGCAATAATAAAAGAAGATAAGTGGCTAATGGAGAAGTTTGTAAGACCAGAAGCAATAGAAAGTGATCAAAGGGCATGTCGGGGTTGCCATAAATTTCCAGTTAAAGAACCTATGCAAGGTGAAGATCTTTTCTGCGAAAGGTGTTCTTATGATGTTAAAATTGGTCAATTATTACCAAGGGCAAAGTATATCGCTTTTTTTAAGGATAATCTTCATGAATTTCGTATTTTTAACTACTCCTTTGAGCTTTGGCAAAATTTAATAACAAGTGAGATTAGAAAAGGTAATCCCTATTTAATCCTTACTCTCAATTCCCCTGAAATTCAGATGTCAGTTTTCGGATTTAAATATCTTACTAACCATGTCCCAACAACTGAAGAAATTCCTTCTTTCGAGGTGGAAAAAGATCAACCTGTAACTTTTAATGACATTGCAAAAGTATCTAAAGGGGATAAGTTGATTGCTTATCTTAAAGGTGATGTTGATAATATGGGTAAAATATTGAGAGAGGGCCTTAAAAAAACAAAACCTTCGATCTCGAGATTTGCTACTTTATCTCGGTTATTAGAGACTTTTTTTGGCGGTTATCTTCAAAATGAAATAGAAACTGATTTTAAACAAATTTACACAGTCTTTTCGGGGGGAGATGATTTTTTCGTCATTGGGCCATGGGACAGGATTATTGATTTTGCTAAAAAAATTAGAGACGAATTTTCCCGTTTTTGTGCAAGAAATCCGGACTTAACTTTTTCCGCAGGGGTTATTTTGGTAAAGCCTCATGAGCCTATTTCATATTGTGCTGAGATGGTAGAGAAAAAACTAAAAGATTCTAAAGGAAAGGGGGTGAAAAACAATATTACTTTATTTAACCAAACAGTGAGTTGGGATGAATTAGGAAAAATATTATCTGAAGGCAAAAGGATAATAAATTGGTTACAAGAAGACCCGCCTATTATTACAAGAAGTTTCATTTATAATTTAAGAAAATATGGAGAAATGGCTCAGGAATCAGGCATATATAAAGAAAATGAAAAATTAAAAACAGAATTTTTAAAGTTTATTCCCCATCTTGTTCATGATATAAAAAGAAATCTGATAAAGGAAAATCAGAAAAGTGCCTTTGATTGGGCTGAAGATTTATTACCCAACGTGGATAAACCTAAAGGCGGAAGTAACCTTTATTTCCTCAAAATAATTATGGATTATGTATTAACTTATACAAGGAGTTAAAAGATGAAAAAGATTTGTGAAAAATGTGGTAAAGAATTCGAGGCTAATCAACCTCATTTCAAATTTTGTCCTGATTGTTTTTCTAAGTCTCAATTTGAAATTCTACCGTCAGAATTCTTATTAAACTCATATTTTGATAAAGAAGGAAATTTTTTAAAAGAAGTGTATATTGATTTACCTCAAAAAATTGCAAATATTTTCTTCAAAAATAAACTTGCTATTAAGCAATTACGGGATGTTCATCGAAAGATTTTAAAGGCAAAGACCAAAGCTATGATAAAGGGGATTCAATTCGCAAGGAATATATTATATGAATGCCAAAGAGATCTTGAATATCAACTTAAAAGGAATATAGTTCCAGAGTGTTTTGTTAAATTTATGAAGCATCATTTAATTATTGCGGAAAAGGACGAAAAATCTTTGGAAGGATTTTTTCAACATCTTGATAGTATTGTTTGTTATTTTCCTATCAAAAAATAAAGGAGGAGCTTGTATGAAATTGAAAGATTATGCAACTTTAAATTCTATTCTTAAATTAAAAAGTGGTTTACACATTGGGACAGGTGAGAAACCTGAGCGGGGAGAACCATTACCTGTTTTAGTATCCCCTCGGTCTAAACTGCCTTACATACCTGGTTCGTCTTTGAAAGGTAAAATGCGATTTCTATTGGAATTATTCTATGGTCGGGTTAAAACAGATCCAAATGACCCTGGTTCGCCCTGTTGGTGTGGAAAATGTCAAATATGCCTTCTTTTTGGTAGTGGAAGTAGTGAAACCACTAGTGAACCAACAAGATTAATATTTCGTGATTGTTATTTAACGAAAGTATCAGAGGAAATTTTTGAGAAAATTGAATTAGAAGAAAAACCAGGAGTCCGGATTGATCGTATTACAGGAAAAGCTGCTACTAGAGCCCTTTTTCCAATGGAAAGAATTCCAGAAGGACTTGAGTTTCAATTTGAGATATCAGCAAGAATATTTGAGAAAGATGACAAAGAAGCATTTCGCCATTGGTTAGCAATGGGATTATATCTAATGGAGCAAGATGCTTTAGGTGGAAGTGGAACAAGGGGTTCAGGACACATTGAGTTTAAAGATATATATTTCGACGGGAAAATTTTTCCACAAGATTGGAGAGATATATGTAAAAAAGAAAAAGAAACCCTTATTAAAATTAAAATAAAAGGTTAGCTTATGAAAATATATAAAATTAAATTATTAACCCAAGGAAGTATAATGACACCTTTCCAGGCTGATACTATTTTTGGGCATTTATGTTGGGCTGTTGCTCATAGAGAAGGAGATAAATCATTGAAAGATTTTTTAGAACCTTTTATCAGAGGTAACCCGCCTTTTGTGATATCAGATGGATTTCCTGATCAACTACTTCCTAAACCATTTTCAATAGACTTTATAATTGATAAACCCGAAGAAAAAAAAGAATGGAAGAGAATTGAATTAATTAATTTTGATGATTTTAACTCCATAAGGGAAGGAAAGAAATGTAGTGGTTTTGGGGTTACAGACCCATTAAAGATACATTCTGTTCCTCATAATATAGTTAATCGCTTGACTAATACTACCCTTTCTGAGGGTGGGGTTTATAGCCTAAAGGAAATAATCATTCCAGAGATTTCGATTTATTTGAAGGCAGTTTCCGATGAATGGAAAACTCGTGTAGTACAACTTTTAAAAGAAGTTTCCAAGAGTGGTTTTGGTCGAAAGAAATCCATTGGGAAAGGACAATTTTTAATTGAAGAGGTAGTAGATTTTGATTTTCCACAAATAACCAATCCTGATGGTTTTGTGGCACTTTCTAATTTTTGTCCAGATCAGAATGATCCGGTTGAAGGTTTATATAAAACCTTTATCAAATATGGAAAACTTGGTGAAGAATTTACTTTTTGTGGTAATCCTTTCAAAAGACCTTTATTAATGATTAAAACAGGATCAGTATTCAAAACAGGGAGCAGGCCTAAGGAATTTTATGGAAGGATTGTTATGGAAGGAATTGCCCCGGCCAAACCTGAAGTTCTTCATTATGCTTATGCCTTTGCTGTTCCGATTAAATACCCTGATGTTTAGTTTTTAATTTATTGAGTAATTCTCAATAGTAATTGCGAGGCGAAGCTGAGGTGGTCCTTACTAGATTGTCATTCCGAGCAGCATATATGTTTATTTTTAATAAGGCCGGTATGATTTCAATCTGCAAGAGGTGTATAGAGGGTTTTCAACTAACCAAAAGATTTTATCAAACAAATATTTTTATATGATTAGAAAAAAAGAATTCAGGTAAGGTTAAGAAAGCTCGGTTTATCGAGGAAGTGAAGTTTTAAATTCAGTATTTTGGTGAAGTGATTGTCGAAGGTAAAAAGAGTAAGATCTTCTCTCAAAAGTAACCTGCATGTCAATATCTACTTTATATAAATTCACGAATTATACATAAGTCAAGGGGGAATTTATGATTAAGAAATTACTTATATTGACTGTGGGGACAGGGACAAGGCCGGATATAAATATTGTTAGACCTTTAATAAAAACAATTAAAGATTCTGCACCTGATTTTATTGGTTTTATTGTATCGCAGGAAAGCAATAAGTTTGCAAAAGAGATAGCAAGCGGACTTAACTGGCCTCCGGATAAATTGGATACCTTAATCCTATCGAATCCTGAGAACATAGAAATCATATATTCCCAGATTAATAACTGGATACGGACTTTAGTAGTCCGAGGCTATTCTCCAGATGAAATTACCATTGATTTTACGAGTGGGACAAAGGCGATGACAAGTGGGGCGGTTCTTGCTGGAGTCGCCTGGGGTTGTGCTGGGTTGAAATATATAACAGGTAAACATAAAAACGGAATTGTTCAGGATGGAACAGAAATGTTTATAACTGTTCAGCCCAATACAATTTTAACCCATAAGCAGATCGAGATTGGGAAAAATTTAATTAAGCAGTTTCGTTTTGATTCAGCACTTTCAGTTTTTACTTCGGTGAACAGGGCTCTTTTAAATGAATGGGAGATAAGACTTCTTGATGGATATATCAATGTTTCTCATGCTTATGATTATTGGGACAGATTTATGCAAAATCGTGTAGAAGGTTACATGTCAAAGATACCTGGAGATTTAAAGGAATTAGATATTTATAGGATACCTAAAGAGATCCAACAAAGGCTAATTGTAATTTATAAGGCACAGGAGAGGGAAGAGATTATCGAAGATATGCTTGGTGACCTTTATAATAATGCTTTACGGCGGTTTACGGAAGGAAAATTTGATGACGCAACAGCCAGGCTCTATCGTCTTGTTGAAATGCTCGGGCAGATGGTTCTTTGGAAAAATTATAGGATTAAGACCGGAGATGTACCAGAAGACTCTATTCCAGAACATTTAAAGAAAAGTTTTGAGGAGAACCGCGACCCATTAGATAATCGCATTAAGATTGGGCTTAAGAAAAGTTACGAACTTCTTCAGGGTTTGGGTCACCCATTGGGTGAGATATTTTTTCAAAATAAGAAAATATCAGGTCTGCTCAAACAAAGAAATGAGTCATTTCTTGCTCATGGAACTAAACCGATCTCAAAGGAAGCTTGTCAAAGTCTATTTAGAGAAGCCAGAATTTTACTTGAATGTGTAATTCAAAATTTTGGACAAATTCTTAAAGACCTTAAATTCCCATGGCAAAGTGAAATTGAGTTTTAAATAATACTAAATGATATGAAAGTTTTTGATTCAATTCTAAAAATAGAATCCCAAATAAAGTCTGATCCCTACAATCCTGTTCATCACATTGCTCTTGCAAGGGCTTTTCTTGAGGAAGGCAATGAGGAGCAGGCACGGAGGATTATAGTTACTAAACGAAAACTTCCTTCAAAGGATCCTGCTATTCATTTTGAATGGGGAAGGCTGTGTGAGGAGCTTGGGATGTCCCACCAGGCAAGAGAATCGTATGAGCAAGCTATTTCACTTGATCCAGAAAGCCCAGAGTATCATTTTCGATTGGGATTGCTCTATTACGAAAAAGGGGCATGGGAGAAGGTAATAAAGCATTTTCATAAGACAATTTCCTTATCTGAGAACTATCCTGAAGTAAAAAAGGTTCTCTCATCGATATATGAGGAGATGGGTCATTATGGTATAGCTTCAGCTATTTCTAATACAAAAATTGAAAAAGAAGAATCTGTTTCTGTTCCTAAGACCTTTGAGCTTATTTTAAAGGAAAGGGAGTTATCACTCTTCTTAAATCTATTTCAGGGAAGAGAATTTGGATTTGCTAAATATACTATTAGCCCTGAAGGTGATATCACTCATATTTATGTAGATAAGGGATTAATATTTAGTGAAATATTAAAACACTTGCATGGAGAGCATACAATAGGGGTTTATCCTTTGAGGTCTGATAAGACCCTAAAGTTTTGTGCAATCAATATAAAGATTCCTCGAAGAAGATTACTTGCAAACATAAAAAATACTGGTTTTCTTTCAATTTCAGAGAACCATATTCATCAGTATGCCTTGGAGATAAGGGAGAGAGTAAAGGAACGGGGTATTTTTACATATCTCGAAAAACCTGGGGATCGAGAAAGGCGACTCTGGTTCTTTTTTGAGGAATTTATTCCCTTTGAATTTGCAGAGCGTTTTTTGAATTCGATATTTGATTATGTTCAATCACCATCATTGGACATTTCTATCAATTTTCTTATAGGATTCAGGGAAGCTGGAATTGGATTTGAGGATCATCCAGTAATGCTTCCTCTGGGGATAAATCCTCGTACAGGGAAAAGATGTCTGTTTATTGACAATGATGGAAACTCATATGAGGACCAGATAGCTTTTCTGAAAAAGGTAAGAAGAATACGTCAAGATGAAATCAGGGCTTTTTTAAAGGGGTCGAAGCCAGTTGAATTATCTTCTACGACCATAGAAGCTATTAAGGATCTTCAGAGGAGATGTCCTGTGGTGAATGATATTATTCTAAAGGCTCAATCAGGAAGAAGCCTTATAGATGAAGAGAAAAAGACCATCTTTTTTACGATAGGATTTTTACCAGACGGAAAGAGGCTTATTCATAATATACTTGAGCCTTGTCCTGATTACAGACCAAATAGAGTGGAAAAGATTTTAAAGAAAATAAAGGGTAGCCCTATAAGTTGTCCGAAGATAAGGAGGTTAATGCCAGAGAGAACGGCCTATTTATCATGCAACTGTTTATTCGAAATTCCAGCTGAGGGGTATCCAAGTCCTTTAATTCATGTGGATCCGGATCTGGTTAAGAGATCAGATACTTTTCTTAATAAATCAAAAGTTGAAAAAGAAAATGCTTCACTGGATGAACTTAGAAGACAGTATATTTTTGTATGTAGAAAGATTGAACAGCTTGAGAAAGAGAAGAAAATTCTAAATGAAAAGATAAGATCTATAGTTGGGTAAGTTGGTAAATGAGTATACTTTATTTGCTTGAACAAAATACAACAATCTCAAAAGAGGGAGGTCGTCTTATTATTAAAAAAGAAGGGGAAGTTTCCCAGACAGTTCATCTATTTAAACTCGAGCAAGTTGTTTTATTTGGGAATATATTTTTAACCCCTTCAGTTATTCAACATCTTTTAAAAGAAGGAATTGATACAGCTTTTATGACAAGGAGTGGGAGGTATCTTGGAAGGCTACAGGGTGCGCTTGGGAAAAATATTTTACTTCGAAGAGAACAGTTTAGAAAGATGGAGGACCCAGTTTTTTGTCTTGAAACAGCAAAGTCAATTGTTAAGGGGAAGCTTTCAAATCTCAGGACTCTTCTTATGAGGGTTAATAGATCCCGTGAAGATATCAATCTCGATGACCAGATTCTTTCTCTAAGAAATCTGATATCAAAAGTGGATGAGGTTGATAATATAGAATCGCTTCGTGGTTATGAGGGGAAAGGCACAGCAGTTTATTTTGAAGGCTTTTCGAAAGGGCTTCTTGCAGAGGGGTTTGAATTTAAGGGGCGTGTAAGAAGACCACCTACAGATCCAGTTAATGCCCTTTTAAGTCTTGGATATACACTGCTTTTGAATCAACTAATTGCTTCAATTAATCTTGTTGGATTTGATCCATATTTTGGAACATTACATTCTATTGATTATGGACGTCCATCGCTTGCACTCGATTTGATGGAGGAATGGAGACCAATAATCATAGATACACTGGTTCTTAGTATATTTAACTTAAAGGTCTTAAGTCCATCTGATTTTGAGGAGAGACCTATAGTTGAAGACAGAATTGATAATTCTGGGGATGAATCCTCTGGGATAAAGGCTTCAGTTATTTTGACTGATACAGGATTTAGAAAATTTATTACCCAGTATGAGAGGAAGATAAATCAAAAGGTTCAGTATCATCTAAGTGGTGAAAATTTAACCTATAGGGATTGTATACGTGAGCAGGTTCGTCATTTTGCCCGTTATTTAAAAGGTGAAGAAAAGCAGTATCAGCCTATGCCACTGAGATAAGTAAATAGGCTTTTAAGGGGTAAAGAGATGTTTTTTATGATTTCATATGATGTGGTTGATGACAAAAAGCGTTTAAGATTGATGAATTTATTGAAGGACTATGGGACGAGGGTTCAGAAGAGTGTTTTTGAGTGTAATTTAAAAGAGGATGTATATTCAAGGCTGAAAGCTGAGATTGAAAAAATAATTGATCGTAAGAAGGATAGAGTGAGATATTATAGACTTTGCGAGGTATGTGTAGGTAGGGTAGAGATTTCTGGATGGGGTGAAGTTACAGAAGATGATGAATTTATTTTGATTTAATCAGTGTTGAATATGAACCAAAAAGATATTTTACATATAGTTGCAAGTTATGATATAAGTGACCAAGATCGTCTTTCAAAAGTGGCCAAGGTTATGAAAGACTATGGAGAACGGGTTTTAAAGAGTGTATTTGAATGTAATCTTGAAAGGCAGATGTTTGAAAAGATGAAAGAACGGGTAGACAAAATCATCGACCCGATTGAAGATAGTGTGAGGTATTACATTCTTTGTGGTAAGTGTATTAAAGAAGTAGAATATTCGGGTAAGGGTGAATTATTTCAAGAAGATGAGGAGTATCTGGTGGTATGAGGTGTTGTCTTTATAATAGATCAGTTTCATTAAAGGAGAATACTTATCAATAGGAGTAGGTTGAAAGAAGGGTGAGTTTATATTTGATGGGCAGGTAGGATAGAACAATGGATTCCAAGCATGATATTGTTGAGAGATTAAGAAAATATTTTATCAAAAGGAAGGATATTCTTTTTGCCTTTCTTTTTGGTTCTCATGTCAGAAGCGAGAGCTTCCGAGAATCTGATATAGATATAGCAATCTACTTTAAAGCAGAATATTCATACGAATCTGTTAAGAAGACCTGGAGGGAGTTGGAAGAACTTCTAAAAAAGGATCTCGACATTGTAGTTCTTAATACAGCTTCACCTCTTATTGGATATACTGCGATAAGAGGAAAGGCTATAGCAATAAATGATTATAGCGCTTATTTAGATTATATGCTTAGCATTTCTCAAGAGGCAGAGGATTTTAAAGAAGCTTTTACGGATATGTTTAGTCTAAGAGAAAAGTTAAGATTAAACAGGGGCAAGCAAAATGATCTTGTTAAATGAAATACAGAAGATCAGTATAGTGAGAAGGATTGATTTTATAGAAATTGAGCTCCAAGACTTGGAGGAATACGAAGGTTTAGATTTTGATACTTATTCTAAAAACAGGAAAGTTAGAAGAGAGGTTGAAAGAATATCTGAAAATATCGCAAATGCAGTGATCGATATTGGAAAGATTATTCTTGCTGGCCAGGACGTAGAATTGCCTGAATCATATAGAGATATATTTAAGAAGCTCTTTCAACTTCATATCATTGATGAGGAACTTGCTGAAAGCCTTTCGGACTTAGTAAGATTGAGGAATATTTTGTCTCATCAGTATCCTGGACATTAAATGGGAAATGATAAAGGAGTTTATAGCGCATGGCAAGAATTACGTAAGAGGCTTCATGACAATTGTTAAGAAAATAATTTTATAAGACTATATTTTCGATGCGAGAACCCCCTTCGTTAGATAGTGGGGTTGTAACTTATTGAAATTTAAAAGAATTTTTAATGTATGAAAATTAGGTCTGCGGAAAATGGAATTATTATTTAATTCCGAAGGGTTAGGGGCAATTATGGAGATGAATTTTTCAGAGAGAGTAGGGGTTTTAAGGATTTTATTTGGGGGTCTGCGGAATTGGGGTCTTAACCTGTTGATACACCAAAAGAAAAGAGAGGCACGGTTGGAAGGAGTGACCTGATGAATAAGGGATTGCGACGTATTCTACCCTGTACCTACCTATTATATAATACGAGTTGGAAGGAGTGA
>JBBIOI010000013.1:0-42981 GCA_037443425.1 Deltaproteobacteria bacterium | reverse complement strand
ACTGCCTTAGCCCAAGGTTCAAAACCATATACAGCAAGAGGAGCAGTAGTTGGTTGTTCATAATGAAATTTAATTGTCCAACTCTTTTCTTCAGTTTTCCCTATTGAAGCTACTCCTAATAAACACTTGACTTTTTAGAAAGGATATATAATTATTGTTCTTAAATTTTCTATCTATAATTAAAAATTTCTATATTAAAATTTGATAGCATATTTCGTAAATCATATTAAAGCAAGGTCTTTTTAATGACAAAAATCATAAGGAGAGATACAAAATGAAGAACTATTATTTTTTATTGAAATGGGTGTTAATATTCAGTTTAATAAGTGTTTTTCTTGAGAGGTCTGAAAAAATATTTAAAAATCTCCTCAGACTGAGGAGGCGGGGTAAAAAGCCTAAAGAAGGACAACTTTTATAAAATCAACGATCCCAGATTGTCATTGCGATGCGAAGCCGATGCAATCTTTTACAAATTGTCATCCCAAACGGAGCGAGGAATCTATGAGATTGCCACGCACCCTCTGGGTGCTCGCAATGACTGATAAAAAAGCTATTTTTGAACCCTACCTTTCCAGTCTTTTAAGGACTTTTTCAGAACTCTATTCTTTTTAATAATTGAATTATAATTTTTATATCATTTCACAAAAACTGTTTCAAAATACTTATAGGTCTGCATTTTAATTCTCAATTGTAAATTATTTAAATTCTTTTAAGGCGATCCCTATTAATTTATTATATCTGCTATCGTTAGGATTGCATCAAAAAGCCATTTCAGGTTTCCATATTTCCCAAACTTTACCAACCAATTCTGGTCCTGGTTTAAGGGTGGGTTTCCCTGGTTGCCAGCCAGAGGGTATTACCTCATTGGTGGCTTTAACATGTTGAAATGCCTTGATTTGCCTTATCAATTCAGAAACGTTTCTCCCGACAGACGGAGTTAAGATTTCCATTGCTTGAATTATTCCATCAGGGTCTATTAAGAACCGACCTCTTATATCTACTCCAGCCTCCTCGTCATAAACTCCATAAACCTTGCCAACCTTTCCCCCTGGATCAGATAGCATTGGAAATGGAACACCTCCAGAAACCATCTTTGATAATTCTTCCTCCTGCCACATTTTGTGGGTAAAACGACTATCCGTACTCAATGAAAGAATTCCTACCCCGAGTGATTTTAACTCTTCATATTTTACGGCAACTGCCGAAAGTTCTGTAGGTCAAACAAAAGTAAAGTCACCAGGATAAAAACAAATTACTACCCATTTACCTTTATAATCTGATAGTTTAATGTTTTTAAAACCTCCTTCAATATAGGCACTCGCCTCAAAATCTGGTGCTGGTTTTCCCACCTGTGCTATCATTTTTTTATCCTCCTTTTGAATAAGATTTGCTTGCGAAACTTTTGACTCTTCTGAAAGAATAGGGCCTTTTGCTGGTGTTACACATTAATCTTTTGGCTCTACCATTTAATTCCCTCCTTTTATTTAATCATTAAATTTTTTAACCTTATTTGGTCTCTACTAATTAATTTAAAAAAACTTTTTAATCCCCTTTTATTTTCGATACTCAAAAAGTCTTTTATTTATCACCTCCTCTCTTTACATCGAAGGACAGATTATCAATGATATTTTGATCCTCTAAAATCACACTCAAATTATTTACTTTAAGAATTAAATCGCTTTCCATAAAATTTACATGATGTTATTAATCAAATATCCAACGACACGAAATCCGTCAGGTCTTTCTCCCTTAAGAGGCTTCGTTTCCTTTTCTCAATTGACGGAATGATATGAGGCAAAAGCCTCATAGAATAATAAGGTGGAAGTAAGGGTAATCCAATAAGATCTCCAAAGATTATCAGCATAAAAAGCTGGTCTAAACTGTTTCTCTCCTTCCTCAATTCAAGGTCCATCTCATGAACTGTCATTCCATACATAATCTCTCTTAGGGCTTTTATAGTTCCCTTCCACCTTAACGCTAAATGATTAAGAAATTTTTTCATCTTAAATGATACTCTACAAAAAATCATCAAATCTATATCAATGGAAAATATCAAAAAATATACGTGTCAATAAGGCTAAGATTATTGCCACCGATAGATTGAAAAGTACAGCAAATAATACTCCTTTCTTACCAACTTCCCTCCATAGGGCTGCAATTGTAGCTAAACAAGGAATATAAAATGTTACAAAGACAGTAAAGACAATGATTTGGTTTTTAGTCATCACCGTAAGAACCTGGGTGGTTCCTAAAGCCTGGATCAACATGATCATTGATAGTTCTTTTCTTAAGAGACCAAAGATGAGTGTTGTTCCAACAGAGACCGGCAGGCCAAGGAGATGAGTGAGGGGAGACAGAAAACGATTGAAATAAAGGTCTACCTTGCCATACTCCATCAGTGCCAGCAGTGAACTTCCGACAATGAGGAGGGGCCAAGCAATAAAAATAAATTCTCTTATCCGATACCAGGATTTTTTTAATGTATTTTGAGGAGGAGGTAATTGATAAGCAGGTATCTCCATGATAAGTCCAAGACTCACGGGTTCCGGAAAGAAAAAAGAGAGAATTTTCCCTGAAACGGCCACAACAAGGAGGTTAATAGCAAATATCGCCAGGGCATAATTAGGGCTGATAAAAAAGGCAATCAGACCAAAGATGATTGTGATTCGAGCAGAACACGGAATCATCGTGGAAAGAATAGAGACAATAAATCTGTGCTGAGGAAATTCAAGCATTCGAGTAGCCATCACAGCAGGAACATTACATCCGTATCCGAGGATAAAAGGAATAACCGATTTGCCATGAAGACCTATCCGATGCATGAAGACGTCCATCAGAAAGGCCACCCTGGGTAGATATCCAATGTCTTCAAGGATGGATAGACCAATCAGAAATGGAACAAGGTAAGGAAGGACAATAGCAGTTCCTCCTGCAATTCCTTGAATGATTCCCTTTAATAGAAAGAGAAACAAACTTTCTTTTCCCCAAAAACCCTCTATTCCTTCTATCCATCGGTCAAAGACCCCCATTAGGGGTTCTTCTATATAACCTCCAATACCGAAAATGAAATTGAAAAAACCATAAAAAATTAATGCCAGAATTACGTACCCAACGAATTTGTGCATTACTACATGATCGATGGTTGTTCGAATGTCTCTTTTAGGAGGGTGAATAATATTTGTGACTCGCTCAAATATATTCATAGCCAAGGCATGACGCTCAGAAGAGATAACCTGATCAGAAGGAACACCATGGGCCTGTTCTAACCTCTCCTGAAAAACCCTAATATATTTAAAAGAATTTCTGACTTCATTTATAAAAATGGGATCATTCTCGAGAAGCCGGAGTGCGAGAAAACGAGAAGGGAACTTTTCACGAATCTTTTGATTATCTGAAAGTGTGGTCATAATGTCCATGACTATTAAAATTTTACTAATTGTCCTTAGATCTTTATTAAGAATAAGGCTATTTGTAATTATAGAGAAACCCCTGCCTGTATCAAATAAATATTTACCCTTATCTGTCTCAATGAAAGCAGAGAAACCATGTTCCCCCGAACCAACTATTCTCCCTATCAGATTCTCACATAAAATCGTTACTTGAACTTTCACCATCTAAACCTCCATTTTATAGATAGTCCATTTAACAACTTATTTAATAATCTGATAGAAAATAAAGCGCATAAATTTTTAATGCATGTTTTAAACCTCAAATTCAAGCTTAGACTTCACTATAATGGAATCTCCAATTTTTATCTCTCCGCTTTTAACCACTCTACAAAAGATCCCTTCCTTTGGAAGTATAGAATATCCTTGATAATGATATGTGTGAGATTGTGAAGGATCTTTCCCGATTTGAATAACCTCGAGTTCTGCCTCACCAACCTGTAAGGTTGACCCGATAGGGAGGGACACTAAATCAATTCCTTCGGTGGTAATGTTTTCAGCGAAAGATCCAGAACCCGCAGAGATTCCTGTCTCCTGACAAAGCTTTTGTACACTCTCGATCGCCAAAAGGCTAACCTCCTTTTCCGTTCCGGCATGAGAGTCACCTACTAAACCCACTCCCTTTTTAAGAAACCCTTTCTTGATATTTTTTTGGATCTTCCCTTCTCTGACTTAAGCAAACCCCAACTACTTTTCCTGCTATTTAAGAACCCTCACTGATTGCCTTCTCAGGGCATTCTTCGATGCAGCTTCCACAATCAACACAAGCCTCCTCATCAACCCTCGCCTTCCCATCTTCAACTTTAATTGCCTCTACAGGACATCCCTCTTCACATGTTCCACATCCAGTACATTTTTCAAGATCGACAATTACTGCCATTTTCTACCTCCTTTTTATTTTTTTTAATTTCTTTTACTCATCGCACTGACATAATAAATTCCATTAAAAATAAAATCGATCCTATAACGAAAGAATCATAATAAAGTCTCCAGTTCCATAAAAATAATTGCAAACCTGTAAAGTTGTTTCCTAATTAAATTGCTTACTAATTTCATATAAAATTTTTGGATCCATTTTTTTCCTCAAAAACCCTATTGACTTTTACTATATGGACATATCCTATTTAATCCCATCAGCTTGCACAACCCTGCCCCAGTAACGCCATAAACCATGAAATCTTTTTTATAATTCCTGATGTAATGCATGATATTATCGAAAGTTCCATCAAATAGAGAACGAGCCATATATGTAGCGATGTTTAATGCGGTTCTCAAGTATCTAAATCTCATTGATAATACAATTCACTGTAGAGATGAGGATCCGGAACGATGCGGGAAAGAAATAGCTTTTCAAATTTTTAAACAATCAGGAAAGAGCAACGTTGGTCTCATTGGCTTGAATCCAGCAATTGCTGAGAACCTGATTAAAACTTTTGGAACGGAAAATATCAGGATTACAGACCTCAATAAACAAAACATTCATTCTACTAAATATGGAGTTATAATATGGGAAGGTAATGAAATGACAGAAGAATTAATCAAACACTCTGATTTTATATTGATTACAGGAACAACCTTTGTCAATGTGAGAGAAATGTTAAGCACTTCTCTTAATTCACCCACAAATTCTCCAGGAGAATCCGTAAAGACATGAGCCTTAGCCCCAAGAACATCGGCTTGGATCACTCTTTCCTTTCCAACAATAATAGGGAAGTCCCTTCTCCCTGGTATTCCTATCGCTTCTTCAGGTGTCAGGATTTTTACAAGAACAGATACCCTCACGTTATTTAGTTTGTTTTTTTCTACAATTTCAATAAATTTTTGCCTTGATTCTAATAAGGAACCATTCTCTTTAAACCTTTTCAACATATCTCAATCCCTTCAATTTTCCGTCCAGCCATTAATAGGAGAAAGGATCGACGGACCCAATCCAATTAAAGTAAAATTCTCTTTATCAGCCTTTCCTTCCAAAAACTTCATTTTTCCTTTACGAAATGTCCCAATATAATGTCCTAAAACTACCATTTATTATCTATCTAAATTGGGTGATTCCAGATTGTCATTGCGAAGCGAAGCCGCAGCAATCTTTAAAATTGTCATTCCGAGCAGAGTTAGGAATCTATGAGATTGCCACGCACCATTTGGGTGCTCGCAATGACTGATAAATAAAAGCTTTTAGTAAAAAATCGCTCAATTTAGGTATCTATCTATTTTCCTCACCCCTTGACTTCCGACTTATCTTTTTCACTGCTTGCTCAGCAGCAATTAAGATTGGATCTAAAGGAGTTGAGAAAGGAGGAGCATAGGCGAAATCGAGTCTTGAAATTTCATCGATTGTCATCTTTTGACGAAGCGCTACTGCTAATGTATTAATCCTCCTTGCCACACCTTCTCTGCCCACCATCTGAGCCCCTAAAAGCCTTCCACTTCTCCTATCAAAAATCAATTTTATTAGCATCCTCTCTGACCCGGGCATATAGCCAACTTTTGATTCAGCCTCAATGATCTGAGAATCCACATCAAAACCGTATCGCTTAGCCACCTGAGTCCATAAACCCGTGAAAGCTACCTCCAGTTCAAATACCTTGAAAGCAGCTGATCCTACTACTCCATAAAACGTAGCATTTCCACCAGCAGTATTTTCTCCCGCCACCCGACCCTGTTTATTAGCAATATCCCCAAAAGGAGTGTAAACCCAATCCTGACTCACCAGATTGAAGACTTCACAACAATCTCCAGCAGCATAAATATTTTCTATATTTGTCCTTTTAGCACCATCTGTTCTAATAGCTCCAGTCATTCCAATATTAATACCTGCATCTCTTGCTAATTCTACATTTGGCATAACACCAATTGCCGTCAGCACTATATCTGTTGGAAATTTACCTTTGTTCGTCTCAATAGAAGAAACCTCGTTCTTATTATTCAGGTTAAAAGCTACTGGTTCATGATTTGACTGAAAATTTACCCCATTCTCCACTAACTCCTTTAATACTCTCTCTGAGATCATCTTTTCGAGATTACCGGCAGGTAAGTCCCTTCGGCAAAAAAGGTAGGTCTCGAGCCCCCTCAGTCGAAATGCCTCACACATCTCAAGACCAATAAACCCACCACCAATAACAGAAACCTGTTTCGGTCTTTTTTCATCAATATAGTTTCTGATACGGATCCCATCTTGGAGGTCTTTAAGAGTAAAGATATTGCCTGCATCACTTCCAGGTATGTTCAGTCTTCTGGAACGAGCACCAGTGGCAATGATAAGTTTATCATAGGAGAAGCATTCTATTTCGGATTTTGTCAAATTTACAACTTCAATCTTTTTCACCTCTGGATCAATCTTTGTGACGCGGTTTTCTGTTAGGACATCGATATCCTGCATCTCCTTAAATTGTTGAGGGGTCCGAACTACCAACTTCCTTTGATCTTTTACTACATCACCTATGTAGTATGGGGTTTCTCAGGATCCATAAGATATAAATCTACCCTGTTCAAACATAGTAACTTCAAGATCAAGATTTATTCGTTTCGCTCTCGCCGCTGCACTCGGCCCCGCTGCTGAACCCCCAATGATGACGAGTTTCTCTTTATTTAACATCTTTTTCTCTCCTTAAAATCCACTTCAGAATTTTTCTGGCAAGTCTCACAAATTCCGAATACATGAATTGAAATATTTTCCATTTTAAAAACTTTTTCTTTTGCTAACTCCAGTTTCAAACTTTTTATACTTCCAGATGTAAAATCCATAACCTTCCCGCAATATTGACAGATCAGATGAGCATGATCTTTTTTCCTAAAGGCTGGTTCGTAATAGAAACAATTCTTTTGAATGTCAAATTTCTTTATAATATGAAACTTCTCCAGAAGCTTTAATGTTCGATAGATTGTTGGACGCGAAATCTTCACTCCTTTTTGATTGAGAATCAAATATAATTCTTTAGCATTAAAGTGATCTTTTTGATTTTCAAGCTCTTTGAGAATTATACTTCTTCCTCTCGTTCGTTTTAAACCACAAGAAATTAAAAAACATGGAATAAGTTGATCATGCCGCATTGATTGAAAACTCCAACAATCCTATTCTTGTTTTAGACTCACAATTTAAAATTACCTAACTCTCCTTCTGGATAGATGCATCTAAAAACAAACTTTCCTTTATATCTAAAACTTTCAAGGGGCTATTACCTGTAAAGAGTTTGATGATCTTTCCAACTATGTAAGCTTTTCCTCTAAGCATCAATTTGCAGTTTGTGAAACGACTTCCTGAAATTTCTGTCTCTCCCTTTTCAAGAATGATAATACAGTTTTCAAACTCACAATGAATAAAGGATTTCCCATCCAGTTCAATCAACTCATTGGAAAACTTAGAATTTTTATATCGGATCTTATATCCCTCCATAATAACGACTCGAAACCTCAATCCCTTCTACAGCTACCTCCATTAGAACACGGAGGTGTTGTGCATCGTTCCTCTCTTCCACAGCAGGTGTGCCCGGGTACTCTCTTATCACTCTTCAGGGAATGACTGATGGAGAGTATTTTTTCCAAATGTGAACTTCCACATTGTTTGCAGCTTAAGGTTTGATCTCTCGAACCTACGCCCACTAAAAACTCTGAAACACTTCCACAATTATTGCAACGATATTCATAAATAGGCATTCAAAACGCCATCCCTTCGCTTTAAATTATCTAAAAACTATACTTTTTATTTATTATGTATAACACTTTAAATATCTTTCCTTTTTACATTCTTCTCCAATAGTTCTTTAACGGTCTTTTTTAATATTGAAAGATCTGATGATTTCACTACAAATGCATCTGCTAACCAAGTCATAAAGTCATTCTTATAATGAGCATATGCTGTGTGAAGAATTACGGGAATTTTCTTATAACGCGATACTATCTTTGAAAGAGTTTCGATTCCATCCATCTCTGGCATAACAATATCCATAATAACGAGATCACAATCTGATTCTTCTAATTATTTCAATGCTTCCTTGCCATTTTTGACCCAAATTATTCGGTAGCCTTCTTCACTCAATTCCTGCTCATATAACAATCCCTGGGACTCTTCATTTTCTACAATTAAGAGTTCCATCTTATTAAACCTTATCTAAAACTTCTTCTAATCATATCATTCAACCTTCATCCTGTAGCCAACTTTCCCTTCTTGAGAATAAATAAAGAATGTTACCTTTTTCCCTTCCATAAGATATTTCTCATATTGGCTTCGAAGTTCAGCAAAATCCACCGACTCAAGAAAAATCCTTAACACCTCAAGTCTCTCACCCAGTTCTTCATATATATCCTCATTTTTAAGAAGGAGATTTAGGGTCTGCTCATATTCCTTCTTCGTTAAGCTTTCGATACAATTTGAAAGAGTGGGTTTGATTTCAATATATTTCATATTCATTATCATTTTAAAAAAATGCTAACCTGACTTCGGTCAATTATTGATTAAAAAAGACTCAACTTTTTTCCACATTTGCTTAATAATCTCATGAACCTCGTTACAAGGGTATTCCATCACCGTTTTTCTGTTAACTAAAGCCTCCACTATCTTTGATTCATAAGGAATTTCCCCTATTATTGTCGAACCATTTTTCTCACAATAACTCACAATTTGATTACTATTTTCCAAATTGATATCGTATTTATTTATACAAACAAAAGAAGGAATCTTAAAATGTTCAGAAAGTTTCAAGATTCTTTCAAGGTCATGAATTCCTGAAAGTGTAGGTTCTGTGATGGCCAAGACAAGATTCACTCCAGTTAAAGAAGCCGTAACCGGGCAACCAATCCCTGGAGGACCATCGATAAGAATGAGGTCCAGTCCCCTCTCCTGAGCAACTTCCATCGCTTTCTTTCGAACGACTGTCACCAGTTTTCCTGAATTCTCTTCCCCTATTCCCAATCGTGCATGAACAAAAGGGCCATAAGGAGTTTCAGATACATACCAATCTCCTGAAAACGCTTCTTCCATCTTAATAGTACTTTCCGGACAGATGTGACTGCAAAAACCACATCCTTCACAAGAAATGGGATCAAGCATTCCATTATTTATGGCATTAAATCGACATACTTCTGTGCAATAACCGCATTGAGTGCATTTATCTAAATCCACTTGTGGTGATCTTCCACCAAAATATTTCCCCTGTGTCAAAATTTTAGGCTGAAGCAGAATATGAAGGTCTGCGGCACCAACATCGCAATCTACAATCACTTTATTACTGGCTAAAGTGGCAAAGGCAGCTGCAATTGTGGTCTTTCCTGTTCCACCCTTTCCACTAACAATGGCTAACTGTTTTACCTTGTTATTTTGTTCCATAAAATTTTAATTTTACTTTTTATTTATAGATCTATTTTTTTCTTATAGTCCAATATCGCTTGATGTAAACCTCTTATTGCAAGAAGCGAACAATGAGCCTTTCTTGCTGGAATACCACCTGCTGCTATAATTACATCATTGTCTGTAAGTTTCAGTGCCTCATCGAGAGTCTTTCCAATTGCCAGTTCAGTAGCAATGCTTGATGTTGAAATTGCACCAGGACATCCCTGCGTTAAAAACTTAAATGCTGTTATCTTCCCCTCCTCCACCTTGAGATAAACCCTGATAAAATCACCACATGTAGGATCGCCAACGGTTGCCATAGCGTCAGGATTTTCGATTTCCCCAACATTTCTTGGATGTAAGAAATGATCAATCAGTGTCTCATTGTATACGAGATAACCTACATCTTCATCTAAGATCTCCTCAGAAGAATTGTTTGATTTACTATCTTCTATTTGACTCATAAAACTTCACCACCTTTTCAAATAGGTCTATAAATTTCTGTATGTAGGAAGGACTCTCAAAAATAATGGGAATTCCCTTTGAATATAACTCTGCTATCTGACGATCAATTGGAATCTCCATTAAAACCGGAATATTTTTCGATTTACAAAAATCCCAAACATCTCGATTTCCAATACCAGTTTTATTAATCACAACCCCTATCGGGACTCCAATCTTTTCAAGCATTCCCACAGCCAGTTCTAAATCATTAAGTCCAAAGGGAGTTGGTTCTGTTACAAGAATACAAAAGTTACTTCCTTTTACAGTTTCAATGACAGGACAGGCTGTTCCAGGAGGTACATCAAGAATAACAATCTTATCCTTTTGAATCCTCTCCTTAACCTTCCGAATCAAAGGAGAAGCCATAGGTTCACCAACATTCAATATTCCATTAACAAAAATAATCCCATTTGAACTTCCCTCCTGAATAACTCCAATTTCCCTTTCCACTTCAAAAATTGCCTTTTCGGGACATAAATATGAGCAGGCACCACAGCCATGACATAACTCTTCAAAAACAAGAACATTTTTTAAAATGACAGCAATCGCATGATACTCACAAACCCTTGCACATTTTCCGCAATATGTGCATTTTGATTCTTCAATACGGGGAACTGGAATTCCTACAGAGGAAACCTTTTGAAAGGAGGGTTTTAAAAATAGGTGGGAGTTCGGCTCCTCCACATCACAGTCAATTAACTGAATATTGTTCTGGGATAGGGAAAGGGCCAAATTGACTGCGACCGTAGTCTTTCCAGTTCCCCCTTTTCCACTCGCAATTGAAATAATCAAATTGTTTACCACCAACGGCGAATTCCCCTGCCACCGCCAAAAACCCGACCACGGCCTCCACCCCACGGAAGACCACCACGACCTGCCCCAAAGACAGGACCATAAAAAGGTCTTCCATAGAATGGATAAAAACCCATAAATGGATAGTATGGGGCTCCAAATCCATATCCATAAGCTCCATAGGGTCTATATGGCAGGGCACAGAAACCTCGGGCTCCACCTGTCATTGGACCCATTCCCATTGGTCCTGTTCCATCAAATCCTGGCATAATAAACACCTCCTTTATCTTGTAAAAATGTTAAAGAAGTTAATTCACTTTTCCTAATTTTTGCATAAAAAGAGTATTCTTATTTTTTCAGTTCTTCAATCCTCTTTTCAATCTGGCTCAGTTCTTCTCTCAAGAAATTAGCCTCTTCCTCAAGGAAACGAATCTCTTCTTCTTTTGTTAGAGGTCTCCAAGGTGGAACAGATGCTCCATAAAACCCTGGGTGCCACCACCATCCTCTACAGAACCTGTAAGGGTGATATCCCCATCCTAAAGGTCCCATTCCATATGGCATCTTAACTACCTCCTTTCAATACTTTTAGATTCGTGTCACATTATTAAGCCTTTGTTTCATTATGTAGCCTTGTTAGCAAACACGTCTCACTGGCTTTATTTTTAAAAACCCCTTCGACCACCCATGCCTCGGCCTCCTCCCATACCAAAGTGAGGAGGAACTGTTGGCCCTAAAGATTCACGGAGGATCCCCGACTTGTATCTCTCGATAACTTCCTTAACAGTCCCACCAGAAACTAAGTAGACTTTGATCCCGGAGGCAGAGAGTGCAGAAACTGCATTTGGTCCTATATTACCTGTGATTAATGCATTTGCCCCTTTTTGCGAAATAAATTGAGCAGCCTGAATTCCAGCACCTCCCATTGCCATTAGTCCTTCATTCTCAAAGGCTTCAAATTCCATGGTTTCAGGATTTACAAAAATAAAATACTGACATCTTCCAAACCTTGGATCAACTTGAGAATCAAGACTTTTACCTGTAGAGCTAACTGCTATCTTCATCATCTATCCTCCTCACATACATGTTCATCCCCGTGATGCCCACAAGCAACTATTCCTTTAATCTCACCCCTCAGATAGGCCTTAACAATATCTTTCACTTTACCTTGAACCCCAGTGGCAACATCAATCCCGAATTGATTGAAAAATTCTATTGCCCTTGGACCCATTCCACCCGCAATCATCACATCTGCCTTATGTAAATGTATAAACTGAGGAATAACACCGGGCTGATGGTTTGGATAATAGGGATTTTTTATCACCTCAAAACCGATAATACGATCTCCCTCCACATTCACAAAAATATAGTATGGACACCTCCCAAAATGAGCACTAAGAAGACCTTCAAGACCAAGATTATCCTCAGAAGCCAATGCAATCCTCTTCATCACTTTACCTCCTGTTTTTTAGATGATATGGAAATTTTTCCTTCTCAATCTGTTTCTCTATTCCTTTAAATCCAACAAACTCCTTGCAACGATTTGCTATTTGCTTGAATGCCTCAGTCGCCTGAGAATCAGGATGGGCCATAACAAATGGCATGCCCCGATCACAGTCAACAACCATCTCAGGGTCAATAGGAATCCTTCCAAGAAAAGGTACTTTTAAATCCTTCGAAGCCCTCTCGCCTCCGCCTTTCTTAAAAAGAGAGATCTCTTTTCTACAATGAGGACAGACCAAAACACTCATATTCTCAACAATCCCAATTACCGGTATGCCAAGTATCCTACTGAAAGTAACAGCCTTTCGAGAATCAAGAAGTGCAACGTCCTGAGGTGTAGTTACAACAATTGCGCCATCTACATTTTTAATCAGATGAGCAACACTGAGCGGTTCATCTCCTGTCCCTGGAGGTAAATCAATGATGAGAAAATCGAGATACCCCCATTCCACCTCACCAAGAAACTGGCTAATGGCATTATGTTTAATAGGTCCTCTCCATACAACAGGGTTATCCTTATCCCCCAAGAAGAAACCCATGGAAATCACTTTAAGATTAGGTAAAAGTTCCACTGGAAGTATCCCATTTTTAGTACCCACAACCTCCTTGGATTCAATTCCAAGCATCTTGGGAATATTCGGCCCATGAATATCAGCATCAAGAAGACCTACATCCAATCCATCTAATGAGAGAGAGACAGCAAGATTTGTAGCCACTGTGCTTTTCCCAACACCACCTTTTCCACTCATGACCATAATCCTGTGTCTTATATAAGATAGTTTCGACTTCAACCTTTCCTGGGCATGAGCCTCCTTCTCCTGCTGGCTACAGGTGTTTGATTGATTGCATGTTTCACATGTTTGATCCTTTTCACATTTTACTTCGTCCATAAATATTCCTCCTTCCACGAAATCCCCTCTTCCAACAATACCCCCTTCTCTTCGGCTCACAGCAAAAACCCGGCCTAAGATCTCCTCTCAAAAAAAGATTTAGTGCCTCTGCTGCTTCGCCCGAAACATTATGAATAACTTCAATCCCTCTTGTTCCGAGATGATCTATGCAGAAATTATCAATCCCTCCGCATATAATTTTGTCAACACCCAATGAGGAAAGATGATTAAGTCTTTGCTGTAAAGTAAAGCTTTCGACCGATTGCCTTTCTTCACTTTCGATCTTACCGTCCCGCAGTTCTATGATCCAAAACTCAGGGCAGACATCAAACCTTGGAGAAACTCGATTCCCAAAAATCGGTATCGCAATCTTCATGCTTTAAATAAAGAGCAAAAATAGTGCCATTTTTTAAAAACGTAAAAAATATTGTAATATTGGCAGGTTACAATAATTTTAATTTTATGACAAAGTTTGAAAAAGAAACTTTTGTTGCAATAATAAAACAAATGTTTCATAAATAGGTTGCAATTATGAAACTATATTTTCTCCAATTTTTATACTTGCCAATAAAAATCAAACTTGAATGGGTTTTTTATTTATCTTATACTGGTTCGAGAAAGGATTGAGGAATTAAATGGGAAGAATAGTTGCTTCAGTTGAAATACAAAATATATTAGATCCCGAAAAAAAGATCAGGTGTGATGCTTTGGTTGATACCGGCACTTCCCATCTTGTCATTCCCTCTGTCTGGCGCCAACGTCTTGGAGATCTGAAAGAAATTGGAAGCATAGACCTTGAGATTGCTACTCAAAAAATAGTCCAAGGAATAGTTTGCGGGCCGGTTCAAGTTCAAATCGAAGGATTTCGTCCCATATTTACCGAACTCATTTTTATTGATATGGAACCTGTAGAAAATAGATATGAACCTTTAATAGGATATATTGTTCTTGAACAATCCCAAGCAGCTGTTGATGTCCTGGGTCATCGCTTAATTCATGTCAAACGGTTAGACCTTAAATAACCAGTCCAATTAACTAATCTTAATAATAAGATCAAAGGAGGCCATACTTCTTAATTTTTCTCCACAGGGTTGTGCGGTCAATTCCCAACTCTTTGGCCGTTTTAATACGATTGCCGTTGTATTTCTTCAGTGTTCTTTCGATAACTTCTGCCTCCGCTCTTTCAAAAGGTTTCTCCATTGATAAGGATTTATCTAAAAATAACTTTTCTTGATTTAGAATAATATCCTTAGGTAAACAATCTACATCAATTATGTTTCCTTTGCAGAGCACGAAGGCATGTTCAATGATGTTCTCAAGTTCTCTAACATTTCCTGGAAAGTCATATTTCAAAAGGATACGAAGAGCTTGGTCAGATATACCCATTATCTGCTTTCCCATTTTGGCATTAAATTTCTGGGTAAATGCCTCGATTAGTAAAGGTATATCTTCTCTTCTCTCACTTAAAGGCGGAAGCTCTATCTTTACCACATTGAGGCGATAAAATAGATCATCACGGAATTTCCCTTCATTAACCAATTTAGAAAGATCTTTGTTAGTCGCTGCAATAATACGAACATCTGTCTTTTTTGGACTTGTAGCCCCTAATGGTTCATATTCCTTCTCCTGAAGCACCCTTAACAACTTTACTTGAAGGGATGGAGACATATCTCCAACCTCATCAAGAAAAATCGTTCCCCCATTGGCAAGGGCAAATCTACCTGGTTTATCTTTTTTTGCATCAGTAAATGCACCTTTTACATATCCAAATAACTCTGATTCAAGCAATGTATCTGGAAGGGCACCACAATTGACTTTGACGAAGGGCTTATCTTTCCTGCGACTCAAATTGTGGATCGCCTTTGCAAAAAGTTCTTTTCCAGTACCACTCGGTCCTTGAATAAGGACTGTGCTGTCACTTTCGGCTATACTTGGTAGTATATTGAAAATATCATGAATAAGATGGTTTCTACTAACTATATCGCCGAGTGTATATTTTCCTAAAAGTTCCTTTCTTAATTCTTGAATCATAGAGAGATCTCTAAAGGTTTCAACCCCTCCAATAATCTCGCCTTTTTCGTTCCTTAATACTGCAGTACTGATACTGATAGGGACTTTTTGGCCATTCTTTTTTAAAATTGTAGCCTGAAGATTGATAATCTCTTTTTTCGTCCTCATTGTCTCTTTGAGTGCGCATCGAGACTGGCAAATATCTGCCCTGAATATATCAAAACAATAATGACCAATTGCCTCCGCACTTGAAAACCCTGTGATCTCCTCAGCTGCCTTATTCATAAATGTAATCCTGCCATCGTTATCTGTAGTAAAAACTCCATCAGCAATGCTATTGAGAATTATGTTAAAAAATTTTTCAGGTCCCTTTTTTGCCATCATAAAAATTTTATCATAAAATAATCTTATTTAACAGCTTAAACAGGGTCAGGTCTACACATTTGACAAAACTTTTAAAGTATGATCTTTATTTTCTTAAATCGAATAGAAACAAAGAACTGAAAAAAAGAGCTCGAATAAATTTAAAGGGACTTGGCGATTTCAAAAATGTAGACAAGATAATCATTAAACTAATGAGGAGATATGGCTTTCCTGGGGTTCATGTTTGGGGGTCGGAGAGATATAAAAATTATCAGTTCAAAAGATTTTTTACTCCAATATTATTTTCTTCCCCTCGTTCCCTCAATTGCAGGAAATCCCTCTGGGTCTGGCTCTTGTCTTTTTTTCAGTATAATCAACCTCTTCTTCATCGATTCTATCTCTGCACGCTGAGTAGCAATTATATCCTCAGCAAGGGTTCTAACCATCGGGTCATTGCCATAAATCAGTACAAGTCTTGCAATCTCAATAGCACCCTCGTGATGAGGTATCATCATCGCAAGAAAATCAACATCAGGATTACCGCTATATCCAGCGCTATGCATATCCTTCATCATCTCTTCCATCCCAGAATTCATCTCATCCATAGATTTTTTAAATTCAGGGCTGAAGCGATATTCTGCCTTATGATACTCATGTATCTCAGACATCCCTCCTCCTATGCAGTCTGTCCCTTATAGCCGGGACGGACATAGACAAGGTTTATACCTTTTTTATTTCTCAACTCTCCTGATGGAAGTTTTAAACTTCCTAAAGGAATCTGTGAAATAAATTTGGGATTATATGGATCAGATACATCAAAGGCTGTAGCTACAGTCTGTCCCTCATTTGGTGTTTTTGGAAGTTCGTCCTGCTCGTGTGCTATATAGAGAAGTTTATTGGTTGGATTGGTCCATAAACCATGGGCTTCCCTGCCGTGAGAAAAGAATGTCTTAATGACCTTCCTTTTTCCATGAGGTTCAGACCTATCAATTATAGCTATCTGGCTCGATGCAACCCCATCAGGCCCTCCATCATCAACACGGGCAAGACTAACATACACAACCTTTCCATTTTTATTTTCAACAAACTCAAGATGATTTGGTCTTGCCATTTTACCGAGAGAAATGTAATCAAGGATTTTAAAGGGCTTTTCAGTTGAGCGGACAGACACTGCATCAGCTAACTTGTGAGAAAACCAGACCTCTTTACCATCAGGAGATGTCTTAAGAAATGGTGTAAATCCAAATTTATCCTGTTCTGTGATATCAATCGTTGTAATTTTCTCGGGATTAGAATAACCTCTGGTGTCTCTACTTATGCTGAAGATGTCTATCTTTGAAACCTTCTGGGAAGCGACAAAGGCAATCTTTCCATCAGCGCTGAACCATACCTGAGAAGGACCATTAACAGTTTCAATATATTTAACAACAGACCTTATTTTTTCACCGGATGATTCCTTTATGGCAAGTTCGACATCAAGGATAGCTATTCTGTCCTCACCCCTTACAGCAATCCACAGTTCCTTGCCATCTCTTGTGAAGGTGGGTTCATGGGGCTCTCGACCAACAAGAATTCCGCTCGTGATTCTTTCAAGATTCGTATCCTTTGTTACAAGGGGATTTGGGGTATTTCCAATAACCCTTTTATTGACTGTATCAATCAGATAAACATTGCTTGATCCCCTGCCAGAGGTTGCAAGGATCCTTCCTTCAGGACTCGGAACCACTCCATGGGCATCTATGCACCCGTGATAAAGGGGCTTATGAATCATTGATGAATGGGTTGGCACGATACCACCAGTAACAAATCTGAAAGGGGGCCTCGGGTCTTCATCAAAACTCGTAAGGTTAATGGTTATGTCAATAGTATTCGTTCTTGGGTCAATAACAGATATAGTATTTGAATCCTCATTTGCTATAAATATACGGTCCATTGGTTCAATATCTGGAATTTCCGATTTAGCTTCAGAGAAAACGATTGGGAATTGCGAAGCAATTGCTGCTACACCTACAAGTTTCAAGAAATCTCTTCTTGACTTGTTATAGGTATCCATAATTTACCTACCTTTCCAGTGAAGATATAGTCATCGTCTTACATCTTCGAACTACATCCTATACATCCCTTCGCCTTTCCAGATGCCTTGACTTTCCATCATTGGCATAATGATCACCATCCCAGCAAACATGTCAATACAAATAAGACAGACTATAATAATCTTGATCGTTTTCGGCATCTATTTAAGTCTTGCCTCAACCACGTTCCAGTCAATGTTCCTAAAGAATGCCTCAATATAGTCGGCCCTCTTTAGGCCATAATCAATCATGAAAGCATGCTCAAAGACATCCATTATAAGGATTGGATTACAGCCCGATGGATGTCCCACATCATGCTCATTTATCCAGAAGTTTATAAGCCTTCCTGATGTCATGTCCTGATAAAGAACAGCCCAGCCAATGCCCCTTATCATTCCAACGGATTTGAACTCTTTCTCCCAGGCCTCGTAACTTCCAAACTCCTCAATGACCTTTTTGAATAACTTTCCCGCCCTGTCCAGACCACCTTTTCCGCCAAGGTTCTCAAAGTAATACTCATGAAGCCTCATCCCATTAAACTCCCACCCAAGCCTTCTCTTCAACTCTGCAAACTCGGGTGTTCCTGTTTTTCCCTCCTTGAGCATCTGAGCCATTGTCTCCATAAGTTTGTTCGTATTGGTTACATATCCCTGATAAAGGGTGAAATGGTTTTTCAGGAGTGTATCGCTAAAGCCTTTCATACCTAAAAGTTTTTTGAAATCTCTAACTGGATAAATCATTTCTATCTCCTTTCTCGCAGATGCGAAAGATATTTTTCTTCGAGATAAGAAAAGGATTACTGCACTACCCAAGTGACAAAACTGCCTTCGATTAAGAATCAATGTCATATAGTCGTTTTTCTTAGAAAATGAATATATATTTTCATTTCATGTCATAATGAACTAAAAAGTAAGAATAGTAAATAAGTTAAATGCTGTATTTTTTCTTTAAAATGGTGGTATTTCATAGAAGGCTCTGAATCTCATGAGTAAGAGAGAATTGGTAGGTGATTAAGATATCCCGTACTAAAAAAGTCATTACAACTTCTTATATTATATTTAAAGAGGCTATTTTCTTCGCTATTATTCCTCTTTCAGCAGGATGCTATCAACCTTTGTGGTAGCCTCTCCCAGACCACCAACAAAATTTGTATAAATCCCTATAAAACCCCTTTTAATTTTATCGACTATTAATGGACCCCCTTTTAGCTCAATATTATCCCAGTAAACTGTTGCCACACCAGCCTTTACCCTTACAGCCATTTTATGCCAGCCAGATTCTTTTGGTATTCCATCCGTGAGGTCTTTAGAACTCCAAAATTTTATATAGACTGGATAGTTCCTTGTATCAAGACCTACATAAGCAAGATTAATGGTCGGGTCATCTTTTTTAAAATCACAAACTAACCTGTAAAAATTTCCTATTATAGGATCAATCAGAAAAGCTATACCTGAGAGAGGTCCTTTACGGCCCTCTGTGACAGGACAAAAAATTAAGGCTTCGAAGTAAAAATTCTCCATCTGTCTTGTTACTGCATAACTGAGACTTGCAAACCCCTTGGCATTGCTATTCCTTAGAATCCCAATACCATTGTCTCCATCAGGTGCCTTTGAATCTCTAACCCCTTCAAGGTTGTCAAGGTTAAAATACGGATAGAATGACCATCTTAGCTCAGGTTTACCATCTGGAAAATTTTCCTTTATCACAATATCTTGTGAAAATACATTTAAAGGGATTAGTAGAATCGATAAAAATACAAGTAGTCTCATTTGGTTATTTAAACCTCCATTTCAAATCTTCCTTTACCACAATGATTATATAATGCTTGTATTTTATATTTTTAAATATAACATAGAATTTTGCCCCTTTAAATGATAAAATATAAATAGTGAATCTTAATCTCTCGAAAGGACATACTTCAATTATTATCTTCTGTTTACTTTCGTTTATTTCATTTAAATTAATGAGTGGTGAATCTTTGTATGGAAGAAATATTTCTTCATCATATAGAGATAAAGTAAAGGTTGAATCGTGGATAGAGAATCTTGAAATACCGTGGTCCCTCGTATTTCTACCAGACGGAAGAGCTCTTGTAAGTGAACGGCCAGGCCGGATTAGATTAATTAAAGACGGAATGCTTCAAAAAGACCCTTACGCTTTAATTGATGTTGCACATATCGGTGAGGGTGGACTTATGGGACTTGCCCTCCATCCTGAATTTCTAAAAAAGCCATATGTTTATGTAATGCATACATATAAAAAAGAAGGCTTTATTTATAATAGGGTAACCAGACTCATCGATATGGGAGACCATGGAATTTTTGATAGAACAATAATAGATAATATTCCTGGGGGGAGACTTCACAATGGAGGAAGAATTTCTTTTGGCCCTGATAATATGCTTTATATCACAACGGGTGAAATTTTTAATGCAGACCTTTCCCAAGATTTAAAATCCCTTGGGGGTAAAATACTCAGGTTGACCGAAGATGGAATGGTTCTTCATGATAATCCTTTTAAAGGCTCTCCGGTATATTCATATGGTCATAGGAATCCTCAGGGGCTTGCATGGCATCCTGAAACGCAAGAACTTTTTTCGTCAGAGCATGGTCCATCAGGGGAGTATCTTCGTTTTGGAAACGATGAGATAAACATTATCAAAAAAGGCGGAAATTATGGATGGCCAAAGGTTATAGGAAAGGGAAATCAGATGTCTTTCATAAATCCTTTTATTCTATGGGAAAAGACCACTCCGCCATCAGGAATAACGTTTTATTCTGGCAATAAATTCACAAATCTAAAAAACGACCTTCTTGTTGCAACACTTAGAAGCGAATCTTTAATAAGAGTAAAGATAAGATATGAATCGGGAGACTATAAAGTAGAAAAGATTGAGAGATGGTTTGAGGGTATATATGGAAGAATAAGGGATGTAGTTCAGGGACCGGAAGGGAATATCTATTTTTTAACAAATAATAGGGATGGAAGGGGTAAGGTAAGAACAGGGGACGATAAAATTTATCGTATAATTCCATTAAAATAACGATAAAATTATTTGATGTATCAGTAAGTTCATCTCTTTAGTTTTTAAGAAAACCTTTAGCATATCAATCCTCGGGACCTTGAATAAATCCAGCTGGTTCGTTTTTATCTCAAAAGAGGCCATAGAAGGAGGTCTTTATTCTCTCGAGACAAGACCTTTTTCGATAGCAAAGGTGGTTAAGGCCTGGACATTATGAAGATTCAATTTTTCCATGATATTAGATCGATGTTTTTCCACTGTCTTAACACTTATACACAATTCTTCAGCAATCTCTCTATTCCTGTATCCCTCTGCAATAAGTTTCAATATCTCTCTTTCACGAGGAGTAAGGAGCTCCCAGGATGTCTTCTGCTTCAATCTTTCCTTCCCTTCAATATACCCCTCTAATACCTTATCGGATATTTCAGGACTTATATAACGTTTTCCTTTTAAAACACTCCGGATGGCCATTATCAGTTCATTATAGCTCGAATCTTTTAAAACATATCCATCAGCCCCTGCCTTAAAAGTTGCAAGGATGTACTCTTCATTTTTATGAACAGTTAGAACAACAACCTTTATATCTTTCGATATCCGCTTTATCTCCCTTATAGCCTCCATCCCATTCATTCTGGGCATGGAAAGATCCATTATGATAAGATCTGGTTTTAATCTCTCGACACATCTAATAGCCTCTCTCCCATCTTCAGCCTCACCAACTACCTCAAAATCCATATTCGAGGTCAGAAGTGATTTTAATCCATCCCTTAATATGGCATGATCCTCTGCTATAACAACCTTTTGCTTTACTTCCGTTGCCATATCTATCCCCCCATTAGTTTTTGAAAAAGATAATAAAACATCCCTATCTAAAATATACTTTAAACCGATAGATAATACAGTTAATTCATTATTTATCATTTTTAAAAATAAAAGTAAACACTAAATACGTGTAGGGGTCGAGAGATAGGTTTCGGATGAAAAATAAAATACGGGTTTTTTAGAGAAAAAATACAAAGATTACCTTATTCCTTTTTCTCAAGATGGGATAATAAAATTATCTTTAAGATAAATCTCCTTAATTCTAATTTATTACTGAGTCTTTATCGAAGGGATGAATTATGGAGTATCTGGAAGATAAAGAGATATGGCAGAGCAATTTTACCCAGAAGATATACAGGATTAAAAAGATAAGAGAACATATGGTGGTATTGGAAGCAATAAACGGTTCGAGCGAGGTTTATACAACAAAGGAGAATCTTAAACTTTTTTACACTAAGTTAAACTGCTCAAATGGACAGTGATCTTAAATCAACTTGACCGTTTAAATTTGTTATATCAAGTTTGGGGTTGCTAATAATTTCACCCCATGATTTTAAAATGAGTTTAAACAAAGGAGGAAAAAAAAATGGCTCATATTGAACCGGTAACAAAGGTAAGCAATCAACTGAAAGAGATGTTAAACGATGCTATTGCAAGAGAAATTGCAGTAAGTATTCAGTACATGTGGCAGCATGTTCAGGTGATAGGGGTTAAGGCAGTCGCAGTTCAGGATCTTTTTAAGAAAACGGCTATTACTGAAATGAAGCACGCTGAGAAGATTGCAGAGAGGCTTTGGTATCTCGAAGGGATCCCTACAGTTAAGCCTGGACCGATAAAAGTGGGAGAGAGTCTGAAAGAATTTCTTGAATTGGATACCAAGGCAGAAGAAGAAGCAATCCTGCTTTACAAGAAGATTATCGAGCAGGCAAATAAAGAAGGGGACGTCACCACTTCATTTATCTTCAAAGAGATTCTTGAAGATGAAGAAGAACATCATGACCTCTTTACAACCATGCTTGAAGAGGTTTAAGGTTAGTGAGAATTATGCCTTTGTTGACCACGCTGATTAAGCTGACCAAGAAAAGCTTTAGCAACATCAAGGATTTAACGATTGAATAAGAATATATGTTTTCTTATTATTTTTTACGATTAAGCGGTCCAGTTTTAATCATATTATTTGGGATAAAAATTTTATCAGGTTACGCACTCACAGGTAGAATAGACTTTAAGTGGTTGGAGAAATTTCATAATGAAAGAATTTTCGATATGCTACTTCTCCCCTTATTTTTATTCCATGGATTTTATGGAATGAGACTATTCATACTTGACCTTGGTTTTAATAAGGAAAAACTTCTTTTCTGGTTATCCACAATACTTAGCCTAATAATCTATGGACTCATATATTTCTTTGTTCTTTGAAATTACCAATGGATATTATTGACCATGATATTTTAGTAGTTGGTGGGGGACTCGCAGGGCTTAAAGCAGCAATAGAGGTGAAAAGGCTTGGTTTCGATGTTGCCATCATTTCTAGAGTCCATCCACTAAGGTCTCACTCTGTAGCTGCACAGGGAGGTATTAACGCAGCTCTTGGTAATGCCCCTGCTGGCTTAAAAGACTCTTGGGAGAATCATGCTTTTGATACTATTAAAGGCAGTGATTACTTAGCTGATCAAGATGCTGTTGAGGTTCTATGCCAGGAAGCAATAGAAAGAGTTATAGAACTGGAGCATTGGGGAGCTCTTTTCACAAGGACAAAAGATGGGAAAATTGCTCAAAGACCGTTTGGAGGAACAGAATTTCCAAGGACATGCTTTATATCAGATCGAACAGGTCATCACCTACTTGGTACTTTATACGAACAGACCGTTAGATTTAAGATTCCTATTTATGACGAGTGGATAGTTTTATCCCTGATTGTTGATCAGGGAAGGTGCGCTGGACTTCTTAGTTTTAATACATTTGAAGGAATGATTATCCCTTTTAGAGCCTTTGCAGTTATACTTGCAACCGGTGGATATGGAAGAATTTATCTAAAATCGACCAATGCTTTGATTAATACAGGTTTAGGTTGTAATTTAGCATTTCAAGCTGGTGCACTCCTTAAGGATATGGAATTTGTTCAATTTCATCCAACCTCTCTTTTTGGGACTAATATTTTAATCACAGAAGCAGCACGAGGTGAAGGTGGATTTCTAATCAATTCAACAGGTGAAAGGTTTATGCAACGCTATGCACCAAAACTTATGGAACTTGCACCAAGAGATATAGTAGCAAGGGCAATTCAAACAGAAATCGATGAAGGTAGAGGATTTGATGGAGGGTACGTGAATCTTGATCTAAGGCATTTAGGCGAAAAGACTATAATGGAACGGCTACCGGGTATTAGGCAGATAGCGATTGATTTTTCAAGAATTGACCCTCTTATTCATCCCATTCCTGTTCAACCTGCTCAACATTACTCTATGGGTGGAATCTCTACGGATATAGATGGAGAAACTAATATTTTAGGCCTTTTCGCCGCAGGGGAATGTGCCTGTGTTTCAGTCCATGGTGCTAACCGTTTGGGAGGGAATTCTTTACTGGAGACAGTCGTATTTGGCACAAGAGCAGGGAGAAAGGCTATTCAAAGGATTGAGAAGAAAAAGCTAAGGGAAGAGATTTTTGAAAAATATTTTAATGAATTTGTTGAAAGATTGAGAGGTATCTTTCAGCAGAAAGGAAAAGAAAGATTGTTCGAAATTAGAGATGAATTAAGAAGGACAATGACTACAAAAGTTGGAATATTTAGGCAGGAAAGTGGGCTTCTTTCTGCATATTCTAAGATAAGGGAATTAAAAGAAAGATTTAAAGATGTTAGTTTAAAAAATAAGGAGCTTATTTTTAATTTTGAGCTTATCCAATACGTTGATCTTGAAAGCATGTTAAATTTGGCCGAATTGATAACATTAGGAGCTTTAAAGAGAAGGGAAAGTAGAGGATCCCATTATCGACTTGATTATACCAAACGGGATGATATCAACTTTCTTAAACACACTGTCGCATGCAAAGATGGAAATAAATCTAAATTAGAATATGAAGATGTTATCATCACAAAGTACCATCCTCAAGAAAGGATATATTAAGAATTGTGAGCAAAAATATTCTTACTTTAAGGATTAGCCGCTTTAATAAAAAAAGGGATCCTTCTAATTGGGTTGAGACCTTCCTCATTGAAAAAAAAGAAGGAATGAACCTTCTTGAGGCTTTATTTAAGATAAGAGATGAACAGGATGGGTCTTTAGGTTTTAGATATTCTTGCAGGGGAGCAGTATGTGGTTCATGTGGAATGAACTTAAATGGTAAGCCTGTTCTTGCATGCAGAACAATATTAGAAAAATTAAAAGAAGATGTTCTTTTCATCGAACCTCTTTCAAATTTTCCTGTCATTTATGACCTGATTGTAGACATGACAATTTTTTTTCAACACCATAGGAGTATTAATCCTTATTTCTTTAATGACAAACACCCGCCATTTTCTGAATATATTATGGAAGAAGAGAAAAGAAAACATTTAGATCCATATATTCAGTGCATACATTGTGGAATCTGTTATACAACATGTCCTGCCTTTGGAAGAAATAAAAATTTTTTAGGACCAGCTATCCTTTCAAAAGCTTATAGATTCTATGCAGATACACGAAATGAAAGATTTAGAGAGATGTTATCTAAGGTGGATAGTTTAAGTGGGGTATGGGGTTGTAATACTGTATTTAAGTGTGAGAATGTTTGCCCAAAAGACGTTCCTTCCACTCATGCAATTTTAAACCTCAGAAGAGGTATTTTAGGAGCTCGATTAATTCTTGTAAAAAATTGCTTAAAAAGATTTTTAAATAAAATTTTTTTCGGAGCCAAAAGATATGTCTAAAAAAGATGCCTTTAGAATAGAGGAAGATGTTTTAGGGTCAGTAAGAATTCCTGTTGATGCATATTATGGCGCACAAACACAGAGGGCTATTTATAATTTTCCTATAAGTGGATTAACATTTGATAAAGATTTTATTTACGCACTCGGACTTATAAAATATGCATCAGCTATAGCAAATTCTACTCTTGGTCTTATCGATAAGAAGATAGCAAGGGCAATTATAAAGGCTTCTATTGAAGTAATGAACGGAAGATGGGATAAAGAATTCTTTTTAGATATATTTCAAACCGGTTCAGGAACATCTACTCATATGAATGTAAATGAAGTTATAGCAAATCGTGCAAATGAGATACTTGGAGGGGAAAAAGGAAAGTATCATCCTGTCCACCCGAACAACCATGTTAATTTGGGTCAATCGACTAATGATGTTTTCCCAACCGCTATTCATATTTCATCAATTCTTCTTATTGATAAAAATCTAATACCAGCATTAAAGGATCTCAAAAATGCACTTATCAAAAAGTCAAATGATTTCTGGCCAATATTTAAAATAGGAAGGACACATCTACAGGATGCAATTCCAATACGATTAGGTCAAGAGTTTAAAGGTTATGCCCGTCAAATCGAATTAGGAATAAAACGAATTAAAAATGCCATGGAATCTCTCAAAGAACTTCCATTAGGTGGAACTGCAGTTGGGACTGGTGCCAATACCCACCCACTATTTGCTAAGATATCCATTTCAATAATTAATAAAAAGTTAGGATTGAGGTTTAAAGAGGCTTGTGATCATTTTGAATCACAGAGTGCGAGAGATGGTGCAGTAGAAATGAGTGGGGCGTTAAGGAATGTTTGTGTTAGCCTCATGAAAATAGCTAATGATATTAGATGGTTAAGCTCTGGACCAAGGGGAGGTCTCGGGGAACTTAAACTCCCAGAAACACAATTGGGATCCTCCATTATGCCAGGAAAAATCAATCCTGTAGTACCAGAATCTCTACTTCAAGTATGTGCTCAAATTATTGGAAATGACCTAACAATTACTCTTGGAGGATTAAGTGGAAACTTCGAACTAAATACAATGATGCCTCTTATCGCATATAATTTAATACAATCGATTAAAATATTATCTAACGGAGTAAAAAATTTTACAGAGAAATGTATAATGGGTTTAGAAGCAAATAGAAGGAGATGTGAAGAAAGTATTGAAAAAAGTCTATCACTTTCAACCTATCTTTCCCCTAAAATAGGATATGATGAGGCATCAAAAATAACAAGAAGGGCATACAAAGAAGATAAGACTATTAAAGAAGTAATAAAAGAAGAAGGATTATTATCCGAGAAGGAATTAGAACGTTTATGGAAAAGATCTTTAAAAAAGACTCGATAAATGGCATTTGAGAGTTCATTAATATGAGATTCTTACTACCTTATTTCAAAATATTTCATGGCTCTTTCAATATCCTTGTAATATTATTGTTAATATATCAGGGATGGCTTGGAATAAATATCATGAAAAATAGAACCTTTTATAATCCCCAGATATATAAAATTATAATAAGGCACAGGAAATTTTGTCCCTTTTTAGTCTGTTTAGGTTTACTTGGATTTTTTGCCGGCATTATTCTAATTTACATTGATAAGGGTCACTTATTTGAATATCCTCTCCATTTCATTGTTGGTTTATTAATTTCCTTATCATTAATCGGAACATTTTTAAGCTCTAAAAAGATAGGCTCAGGTAAAAAAGATTCAAGAAAAATACATTCAAGGTTTGGCTTTTTCACGATTTTACTTTACATAATTCAGATTATTTTAGGAATCAAGATTCTATTTTAAATAAAAATGATTGGGGAAGGGATAGTATTTTCAAATTATTTATATGCGGAATCATTTTTTAGGTTCCTTAACTTTAAGTTCGATCTTTTTCGGCTTTGCCTCTTCTGCTTTAGGAAGTGTTATTAGTAGTATCCCATTTTCGTAAGTAGCCTCAACTTTCTTGGAATCAACAGCAGAAGGCAATGTGATTGATCGAGAAAACTTACCGTAACATAATTCACATCGTAAATATTCTTCATCCTTTATATCCGCCTCTGGTTTCCTTTCTCCACTTATAGTTAATGTATCTCCAACTAAAGAGATATCCACATCCTCTTTCTTCATTCCTGGAAGCTCAACCCTAACAACAAATTTATCAGGTTTTTCGTAGATTTCTACCGGAGGAGACCATCCTACTTCTTCCGTTGGAATTCTCCACCAGGTAAGTGGCCTCCTCCAGGGACGGAGAGGCCATCTGATCATTTCATCCATTATCCTTTCCATTTCTCTAAGTTCTTCAAAAGGCCGCCATCTCTCAATTGCCATACTTTAACACCCCCTTTTTATTTTTTCAGGATTAAGAGATTTATCATCCCTTCCCCATCTTCTCAAATATGATTAAATCTTCCCAATTCATCGCAATGCAATCCATTTAATAAATACATATATAAATAAAAAAAATTAAATGGAATAAGTAAAAACATGTATTTTCGATCGAAATTCTTTGTATTTTTAAATCGATTCTAATGTACAGATTATAGATTGGAAAAGTTTCCCAAATCGCTGAATGACATCATATTGTAAAGTTCGAGTAGCTAAAATGATATCTAATTTATGAATATTTTGAGCCACACCCCCACATGTTCCTAAATTAATGATCGCCTCAGGATGCCATTTATCAATGGCGAACTGGCATGCTCCGGAGGCCCTGGTCTTGGTTGAACCACTATTAAAAAAGATAGGTTTGTGATTCCCTAATCGTTTGCTGAAATACTCTCCATAAGGCTGGTTTTTCAAAGTGCGATGATTCACTCTTAGTAAAGCCTTGAGTACCTTCCACTCTAACTCCGAACAAATCTCTATAGCCAGCTTCATATCACCAATTAAGGTTATATCTATAACGGAATTCTGAAACGATATTATTGAGTCTTTTATCCAGTATCCTTCTTACATTTTCGATAATATAATCCGGTATCCTCTTAAAATAAGCCTCTGCAATCCCACCAGCAATACAGGCAATTGTATCACTATCACCTCCGATAGATATAGCCTTCCTGATAGCATCCTCATAATCGTTTGATTCGATAAAGGCTCTAATAGCCTGCGGAACAGAGCCCGGACAGGTTTCATCAAAACCATAGTATGCTCGAATCTTATCCAAAGGTTCATCAAGATCATAGGAAAAATTATCTTCTATATATTTTTTTATCTCCTCTTTTTCTGCACCATTTCTTGCAAGAAAAATCGCCGATGCAACAGCCTGCGCCCCCTTTATACCCTCTGGATGATTATGTGTAGGCTCGGCACTCCTCCTTGCCTCATATAGAACCTCATCCAGTGTATTGAATGCAAAACCAACAGGACTCACCCTCATAGCTGAACCATTCCCCATACTAAAATAAGGTTTACTTAAATGATTTGAGGCCCATCGAGAGAAATTAACACCATAACCTCTATTTGGATATAAACTGAAATATTCCCTCAACTTCTGCCCATAATCTGAACCAGTAAGAATAGCATCTGCTATGGCTACTGTTAAAACAGTGTCATCAGTAAAAGTACTATTCTTATCAAAAAGAGGGAAGTCTGTTCTCTTTATATTGTGTAGCTCATATACAGAGCCTATTATATCACCTGCAATTGCACCAAGCATTAAATCTACTCCAATCTTTTTTTACATATACTATAATTTAAAAATAATTCAAAAAAAGGTTCTTCTCCGATTTAATGTCAATAATAATATCCTAAAGCTCAAAAATTATTAATTTAAATAGTCAATTTAACAATTCAAAGGGTAATATTATTTTTCGTTAACTTCTGACCATATCCTTTCTCGATCAACCAAATTTTTTTGCTAAAAACCTTACACAAACCCATCTATTCCAATCCCCTAATTTCCAAATCTCTTGGTGCTTCCACAGAAAACTTAACCTTAAATATCTTCTTTTCCCCAGGATTTAATTTAAGTTCCCAATTAATTATTCCATCTTCTCCAATCTTTGCTTCTCCCTCTTTAGGTAGCTCTCGAATCACTTTTATCTTCTCATTTCTTGAAACTGGAAACTGATCCTTGAGGTTAAGATTTATCTCTGTCTTTTTACCATTTGTTATTTTTATCTCATACTCATAGTTTATTCTCTTTCCCTTTGAGAGAACACCTGTATACTCTGTAAACCTTTTTAAAAGCTTTCTTTCAACCTTTACTGATTCATCTATTCCAAAGCTTAAGTTTATCTCATCCCCTGGAAGCATCTGCTTTTTGAAACTTACTTTGTTTACAAACCTTGTGTCAATGTATATGTTTGCTATTCCAGAAGTGATCGGATAGGGAAAAGGATTTTTGAAGATTCCACTCAGGTGAACATATGAAGAAAGTTTTGGTATCGTTGAGTAATTTAGTAGAACCTCCTCTGTTGCCGATGTAATTACAACAGAATGGGGCTTGCCATCTGATGGAATGTTAATTTTCTGAGGAAGAGTAAATGTAAATGAGCTCAATTCTTCTTTTACCTTTATCCCTTTTTCCTCAAGAAATCCCTCAACAGAGACTTCCTTCTCCATCTCCATTGATTTATAAATCACAGGGGCTCTTGGCATATAAACATCAAGATACCAGGGCTTAGGTTCTGGCAAGGCTCCATAGTGGGGCTTTGCCGTGGAAATCTCGAGGGACACATTTTCCCAGTCCTCCTGGGTATTCTGAGTTATTTCAGCAAGGTATATAAACTCGATTTTCTTTGATTTTGAATCCACCCTCAACTCGTATCTTGGTCTCCAGCTTGCATTTTCTACCATATAGTAAAGTTCAAAAGTTATTTCTTTTGAAATATCTGAACTCAGGACAATAATAACAATTTTAGTAAAGTCCTTAGGACTTCGTAGCTGAGAGAGCTCTTTCTCAATAGCTTTCTTTTCTTCAATCAGCTTTTTCAATATTTTTCCAAGTTTTGAGGCCCTATCAAGCCTTTCTTTTAGAGCATTCTCAATGTATCTTGAAAAGCTTTCAACCTCTGCTTCTGTCGTTTTGAAGTTTTCAGAAAAAGGTGTGGACTTCTTGAGAAATTCAATAGAGGTCTTTATGGCATCAAGTTCATCTTCGTTTTTGGTTACGGCTTCTTCTAAATCTTCAAGTTTCCTTTCCAGTTCCTTTATCTTTTGCTGGGTAATCTTTTTTAAATGGGTTTTTTCAATCTTGACATCCAGTATTTTTATACCTTTGACCTCTCCTGTTGAGAGATAAACCGATTCGTCTACCAGGTCTGCAGGCAGATCAAAAATCTCTAAAATATTTTCTCCAGTCTGGGCCTTAAACCGTATCTCTCTCTTAATAATAGCATTCTGGGAATAAACAATAACCTTGCTTAAATTTGTATTGGGCTTAATTTCAGCAAAGACTTCTGATGTTACTGCAAGAAATAATACAAAGGATAAAATGGTTAGACGAAAAACTATAATTCTCATCTTTATTTTCCTCCTTTTTCTATTAATTACTTAAAAGCTTTTCTATACCCGTCTCATTTCTGTACTTACAACCACTGCCTTTCCTTTTTAAAGGTTATATTTGCTCCGTCAATATAGGTAAACTTTTTACAATAAGAGCAACAATCAGCCTAAAAGACTACAAATACAGAGATACAATTTTTAATGACCACATCTTCAAACTCGTCCTCTTCGATTTCATATATATTTAGATATATCACACGGGACAGGTTTATGTATTTAGTTACCTCTCCTAATTATTATTACCTTTCCATGTTTATCTTGCATTTTAACAGTCTTACTACAGATAGTCCAATTCTTTTCTTTGTTTCTTTAATTTCCTTAAGTGAAACTTGGAAGTCGGAAGAATATCTCAATGGTGATGAGATATGCCCATCATTATCCTGAAAGTTTGAGGTCAGGAATTGAAGTTTTGGACAGGATCAGAAAAAATTTTATCACAAATTTATCACAATTTCAAAAAGAAAGGGTTAGCCAGTGTGGCTAACCCCTTGAAATCATTGGTAGCGGGGGGTGGATTTGAACCACCGACCTTCGGGTTATGAGCCCGACGAGCTACCGGACTGCTCCACCCCGCGATTATTTTTTTCTTATCTAATTTATTAAATAATTCATTAACAACTAATTGTCAACATCTAATTGGTCAGACTTTAAAAATTTAAGAGACCTCTGAAAAAGTCTTTGATAGGCTGGGGAGGTAGGGTTCAAAATCCTTCGAATGCGGGCTTTTAATGTTTAAATTGCTAACAATCGCTTTAGAAAAAACCCATTTATTTTAAGGGTATTTCTCAATAGTGCTAAACTAATAAAGGTATCCGCTCGAAGGCTTTTTCACCCCACCTCCCCATTTACGAAAGAATTTTTAAATAGTTTTTCAGAGGTCTCTCCTGGTTTCCTTGACATTGTATTCAATCATCCCTTAGAATATTCAAAAATGAAGAAAACTCTGTCACTTTACCTAATAAAAGAGATCCTACCAATTTTTTTTATATCTATAATAATATTTACCACAATTCTTTTAATGGATAAGATACTAAAATTAATCGAGTTAATTGTAGAAAAAGATGCAAATCTCTCTCAAATAATTATGCTCCTTATGTTTATTTCACCCTCTTTTCTTATCTTCACGATCCCGATTTCCTTTCTCTGCGGCACCCTGCTCGCCTTTAGTAGACTTTCCACAGATAGCGAAATAACTGCTTTAAAAGCCTCTGGTATAAGTCTTTACCAACTTTTTTATCCAGTCTTTATACTTTCAATTATCTTTAGTTTGATTACTTCTTTTATGGTATTATATGGACTTCAATGGGGGAATAGAGGATTTAAGGCAATGCTTTATATTATTGCTCAATCAAAAGCAGATGTGGAAATTAAGGAACGTGTTTTCAACGATACATTTGATGGTCTTGTCGTATATGTAGATAAAATACCAATTGATAATAAAAAAATGGAGGGTATTCTTATATTCGACGAGAGAGAAAAAGATAAAATGATAACAGTATTCGCAGAAGAAGGATTTCTTGTCCCGAATCCAAGGACACAGGAGATTATATTTAGACTCAACAATGGGAATATTCATATCTACAATCAAAAAACTAATGTTTATCAGAAGATTAAATTTAATTCATATGACATCAAACTTGAGTTAGCTAAGGCCTTTTCCTATATGGAGAAAAAGTTGAAAGATAGGGAGCTTTCTATTGACGAAATTCGCTTCAAGATTACAGAATTAAAGAAAAGAGGCGAAAATGTGGCTAATTTAGAAATTGAACTTCAAAAACGATATGCTTTTCCTTTTTCCTGCATAATATTTGGATTGATTGGGGTTCCCTTGGGAATTCAATCCCGACGTTCAGGCCGTTCTTATGGTTTTATCCTTACTATCCTGATTGTACTGGTTTATTATTTTTCTCAATCCACCTTTGAAAACTTTGGACCGCGGTTTGGATTTCCGATCATCCTAACAGCATGGGGGACAAATATCCTATTTGGTGTAATCGGTTTATATCTCCTTACTATTGGATCAAAAGAAAGAACTATTAAAGGAATATCAATTTTAGTGGGAATGATAGAAAATATTCAATATCGATGGAATAAATACTTTAAAAATGTTTAATCATTATAGAACTATTCAACGTTACATTAGCATTGAATATTTAAAAATATTCATTTTAAGTCTATGCAGTCTTGTCATTATATACATCATTATCCTCTTTTTTCAAAAAGTTGATCTCTTTATTAAAAAACAAGCTCCATTATACATGATGATAGAATATCTTTTGTTTAAAAGTCCTGAGGTCATTTTTCAATGGACCCTTCCCTATGCTGTTTTGCTTGCCACACTTCTGACCCTTGGAAACTTATCAGTTCATAATGAGATTATTGCAATGAAGGCAGGAGGAATAAGCCTTTACAGGATCATTTCTCCTTTAATCCTTATTTCAATCCTCATCAGTTTTTTTTCCTTTTTTGGTAACGAATATTTACTTCCCTATACAAATCAGAAGACTCATTACATATTGGAAGTGAAGGTTCGAAAGGAACAACCATCTGGATTTTTCAAAAATTTTAAGATATGGTATCGAAGTGAGAATCGTATATTTAATATTCAACTTATTGATACTGAAAGAAATGTTTTAAAAGGTGTCACTTTATACGAAGTGGACAATCAATTTAGACTAATAAAAAGGCTTGATGCTCGAGAGGCAAAATGGTTAGATGGTAAATGGTATTTTTTAAATGGTTCTGTCAGAAATTTTAAGGATGATGGTTCAATTCAGATGAATTTATTTAATGAAATTGAACTTAAAATTCCAGAAAGCTGGGAAAATTTTAAAACGATTGAACGTCGATCAAAAGAGATGAGTTATAGTGAATTAAAAAAATACATACAAAAAATCCAATCTGCAGGATATGACGCAACCCGATATCTTGTAGATCTATACACAAAATATTCATTTCCTCTACTGAATATAATAATGGTTCTGATTGGCATTCCATTCTCCTTTAAGACATCAAGGTCAAAAGGAATAGCTTTAAATATAGGAATAAGTGTAATTATAGGATTTCTGTATGGGATAATATTTTATATTTTTGTTTCTTTGGGAAAATCAGGGATATTATCCCCTGTCCTTTCATCATGGATACCAACAATCTTGTTTGGACTGAGTGGTATATTTGCCCTGATGAGTATTAGACAATGATATTGAGATAAATTTTATGTCTTCAGAGAATCAAGTTTCAAATTTCATTGCTTTTTTGGCAGGAGTCCTTTCATTTGCTTCTCCATGCATCCTTCCTCTTGTTCCATCTTATATTACATATATAACTGGTATCTCCTTTAAGGAATTAACTGTATCTGAGAAAAGATTAGGATTACGAATTATTACCATATTGCATTCACTTTTTTTTATCTTTGGTTTCTCAGTAATATTTATTCTTATGGGGGCTTCAGCTTCTTATCTTGGGCAGATTCTTGTAGAATATCAACCTTTAATCATTAAAATTGGTGGGATTTTAATTATTTGTTTGGGAATTCACTTCATTGGAATCATAAATATCCCTTTTCTCCAAATAGAAAAAAGATTTGAATTAAAGAAAAAACCGATTAGCTATTTGGGCTCTTTTCTGGTAGGTGTTGTTTTTGCAGCCGGATGGACACCTTGTATTGGACCTATTCTTTCATCCATCCTAATTTACGCAAGCACTACAAAAAGCCTTAAAACTGGTATATGGTTACTCTCTCTATATTCGCTTGGCCTTGGAATTCCATTTTTACTCTCTTCTCTGGCATTTAATTCATTTATTTATACATTTGGAAAGATAAATAGATATATGAGAATTATCACCATATTAAGTGGCTTATTACTAATCTTTATCGGAATCCTCCTTTTAACAGGAGTCTTCGGTAGGTTAGGTTCACTTTTCAGTCTATTCTAAGGGATATGTAGGAGAGGATTAATATTTTAGATCAATATATCTACGAGGTGTAACCAAAAAAGTTTACACCTCGTAGATACAACCCTAAAATCTCGTTACTTTTTAATCGGAAAAGTCTTTCCTTGTAGCGGGATTTGTGGATACTCTTTATTATAAGTAATAATAATCTCCCAAGGCCATTTTTTCCCTTTTACCCATTGACCACCAACTAAGGGGGTTCGAGCAAAGTTCTGTTCATTATATTTAATAGGTCCAACAATGGTATTCAGATTGGTCTGTGCAAGAGCCTCCCTTATCTTTTCCTTATCAAGTGTCTGTGCCCTCTTTAAGACATCTGCAACAATCTCAAACGCAGCATACTTGAATCCAATGGGCTGTGTCCATTGTTTTTTGGTTTTTGCTGTCCATTCATCACAAAGTTCTTTAGCTGTTTTACCTGAAAGTGATGACTTAAAAGGATGGCTTGGACTCCACCAGATCTCTGATGTAAGTCCATTTGGAAGATCTCCTCCTAAGGCCTCAACTGCGGATGGGAAAAGAATTGCCTTTCCTATGGTTGCTGCTTTTGGAATGAAACCCATCCTATGGCACTGCCGCCATAGTGTTGCCCAATCAGGCGGGATTAAAACCCCTGTAATGATTTCAACCTTCTCCTTTTTCCATGTATTTATAAAAGCACTATAATCCTGCATTCCATAAGGGAATCTACCAACATCAACAACCTTATAGCCTTTCTCCTTTAGCTTTGGCGTGAACATCTCTGCCCATACCTTACCATCAGGATCATTAGGCCAGGCAGCCCCTACCACTTTATTCGTTTTTATTTGGTCCCATAATCCTGTAAAAACATTAATAATATCATTTACAGACCAAAATGCATGAAAGCTCCATTTATATGGACCACCCGTAAGCCAGGCTTCAATCGGTGCATCGAGTGCAACACAGGGAACCTGATATCGTTCACACATACTTGTTACTGGATTTACTGTATCAGGAGTATGCAAGGCTACCATAATATCGACCTTGTCATTCAAGATAAGCTTGGATGCAACATCTGCTGCCTTTGTGGGATCGCTTGCAGTATCAACTACCTTTACCTTAAGTGGGAGTTTCTTACCTGCCTCCTTTATATATATGCCTCCCTGTTTATTAATCTCTTCGATTGCAAGCTCATCTGCCCATGGGGATGCTTCACCAAAGGAAGCAATAGGACCAGTTGATGGATTTGGGTGTCCTATCAGGATATAGTCCCTTTTTTCAGCCCTTGCTGTTTTAATCAGTGGACCAATTCCCCCCCCAATAGCAACACCAGCTCCTATTAGACCTGTTTTCTTGATAAAATCCCTTCGATTCATTAATTTGCTTTCATTCATGATAAAATCCCCCTTTCTTTTATAAAATAATATTTTCAACTTTTATTACTACAACAATATTATATTTTTTGTCAATAAATTTTTAAAAGGAGTCCCTGAAAAAGTCCTAGAGTTAACCCTTCCAACCATATCATTTACACTAATTATTAATGGGATCATAAAATAAACGACACCTTGATAAGGGTTCGGCAAGCCCTTGCCATATTTGGTTTCATTATAAGTTTTTCAGAGACCTCGTTGAGACTTCTGAAAAAGTCTTTGAAAGACTGGGGAGGTAGGGTTCAAAACCCTTCGAATGCGGGCTTTTAATGTTTAAATTGCTAACAATCGCTTTAGAAAAAACCAAATTATTTTAAGGGAATTAATCAATAGTGCTAATCTAAAAAAGGTATCTGCTCGAAGGCTTTTTCACACCACCTCCCCATTTATGAAAGAATTTTTAAATAGTTTTTTAGAGGTCTCTATATGAGAGATCTGTCTTTTTTTTCTTGACAATTATTTAAATATAAATTATAAAATTCGAAAAAGTTAAGTTTTATTAAAATGGGAGAGATATTAAAGGTACAGAATCTTACGAAAAGCTTCGGTAATCTCACTGCAGTTGATCATCTCAGTTTTGATGTCCAAGATGGAGAAATCCTTGGGATGATGGGACCAAATGGTGCTGGTAAGACCACTGTGTTCAATCTTATCACTGGTGTATATAAACCTGATAGCGGAAAGATAATATTTAAAGGTACGGATGTAACAAATTTTTCTGCCTTTCAGAGATGTCGACTCGGAATTGGCAGAACATATCAGATTCCAAGGCCTTTTGAAAATATGACCGTATTTGAAAATCTTCTTGTTGGAGCAGAATATGGTGCAAATTTAAAAGGAAAACAGGCTTATAAAGAGGCAATGGATATCCTTTCCTTTACGGGTCTATTACCAAAAAAAGATATCTTTGCAGGAAAGCTCTCTTTGCTTGATAGAAAAAGACTTGAACTGGCAAGGGCATTGGCTACTAAACCGACCCTTTTACTTATAGATGAGGTGGCTGCAGGTTTAACAGAGGCAGAGGTAGAAGACCTTTTACAGATTGTTAAATCGATTCAGAAAAACGGAGTCACAATAATCTGGGTTGAACATATCATGATGATGATGAATAAAGGTGTTGATAGACTCCTTGTAATCAACCAAGGGAAATGGTTGATGTGTGGGGATCCTAAGATCTGTATGGAATCAAAGGAGGTTCAAGAGGTTTATCTCGGCATGGAGGATGCCTAATGACAGATAGCCTTTTACGTGTGCAAAATATAGATGTATTTTACCATGATTTTCATGCATTATGGGGAGTATCAATTGATGTTGAAGAGGCTAAAGTCGTTTCTATTATCGGGGCTAATGGGGCTGGAAAATCAACACTTCTTAATACAATTGCAGGGGTTTACTCACCAACAAATGGAGTAATAGAATTTCGTGGCAAGAGGATAAATGGCTTAACCCCTTACCAGGCTGTTGCAGAAGGAATATCTCTTGTTCCAGAAGGGAGAAGGGTATTTCCAAGACTAACGGTTTTAGAAAATCTTGAAATGGGATCCTATCTTCCAAAAGCGAGAAAGAAAAAAGATGAGTTATTAAAGAAGGTTTATGACCTCTTTCCAATCCTCTTAGAAAGGAAGAATCAATTGGCCAGCACACTTAGTGGCGGAGAACAGCAGATGCTTGCAATTGGTCGTGCCCTTATGTCCGAGCCAATACTTATACTTTTTGATGAGATCTCACTCGGTCTGGCTCCATTGGTAATAAAACATATCTATCAGAGGGTTAAACAAATAAATTTAGAAGGGATTACCGTACTACTTGTTGAACAGGATATACAGAGGAGTCTAAAGGCTGCAAACAAAGTTTATATAATGCAGTCTGGGAAGATAAGATTAAGTGGTAAACCCGAAGAATTATCTCAGGAAGAGATTCGTAAGGCGTATTTTGGGATTTAAATTATGCTGTCGATAATAGGTGAATTAAAAGTTCCAATCGTAAACGGCCTGCTACTCGGGGGTCTATATGGAATTATTGGCATCGGAATGTCAATGATTTTTGGCATCGTAAGATTAATTAATCTGGCACATGGGGACTTTGTAATTCTGGCAAGTTATTTTAGCCTCGTTACAATGTCTCTTATACCGATCAGTCCACTTTTGACTCTAATTGTAGTTATACCAGCAATGTGTATTCTTGGCTTTATGGTTCAATACTTACTGCTCAATCGGACCCTTGGTAAGGGTATGAATCCACCACTCCTTATAGCTTTTGGATTATCTATCATCTTACAAAATCTACTGCTCTTAATCTTTACACCAGATGCTCGAACACTTCTAAGCTCATTATCAGTAAAAACTATTCCAATAGGAAATTTTATAAATCTCCCTACTATCTATCTTGTAGACTTCATTGCATCAATTATTACAATTGCATTTTTAAGTCGTTTCTTTAATAGAACATATCTGGGAAAGGCAATAAGGGCTGCCTCTGACGATGATGGTGCAGCTCAGTTAATGGGGATAAACACTAAGAACATCTATGCCATAGCCATGGGAATTTCAGCAGGAACAGCTGCTATTGCTGGTGTATTGGTTGGAATGACATTCACTTTTTACCCTCATACAGGCCCTGAATATCTGATAATTGCCTTTGGTGTAGTCATTGTTGGTGGTCTTGGAAGTCTGATTGGGACATTTCTTGGAGGTTTAATCCTTGGGCTTGCCCAAATACTGGGAGCTCACTTTTTAGGTCCTGGATATCAACTTCTTTCAGGGTACATTATCCTTTTAATCGTTATGACATTTAAACCTACTGGACTCTTTGCAAAGGGATAAATATATAAGATGAAAATTTTTAAATCATATAGAATCATCGGCATTATTCTTATTATATTACTCCTTGCAAGCCTTCCATTTTGGGCATCAAGATACTGGATACTTGTTGCCCTCCTATTCTCGCTAAATCTCGGTCTTTCTCAGATGTGGAATTTACTTGCAGGTTATTCAGGTCTTGTGTCCCTGGGGCAACAATCATTCATAGGTCTTGGTGGTTATAGTTTAGCTGTTTTCTCACTCTATTATGGATTTCCTATATCTCTAAGTATACTTTTAGGTGGTATTGTATCTGTCCTGTTTGCGCTTCTTATTTCAGCACCGATATTCAGGATGAGGGGAGTATATTTTGCAATTGGAAGTTGGACAGTTGCAGAAGTCCTTAGAATCATATTCAGCAATTGGAAATATGTTGGTTATGGAATGGGGCTATTCGTTAAGCCAGCTTATAAACTTTCGTTCAACACTATATATTACACAGCACTCTTCTCAGGAATTGCATCAGTTGTTCTTGTTTATATCATCTTGAGATCTAAACTTGGACTTGGATTAATGGCTATAAGGGATGAAGAAACAGCCTCTGAAACCCTTGGGGTTAATATCTTTAAATGTAAACTATCATGTTTCCTCATCAGCGCATTCGTTACCGGGATTGTAGCAGGAATACTTTACCTGCATAACATATTTATTCAACCATACAGTGCTTTTGGAATCGATTGGACTGTAAGACTTGTCTTCATAACTATCATCGGTGGAATTGGAACAATAGAAGGTCCGATCATAGGGTCCTTCCTTTATGTCTTTTTACATCAATGGTTATCAGAATATCCAAGTGTCAGCCTTTTGATCCTTGGAGTTATTGCAATCGCAGTTATATTAACTGCTCCAAGAGGGATAATGGGGACAATCCAGGAAAGGCTTGGATTTGAGATTCTTTCACCACGTCGAAGGTAATCTATCTCTTTCTTGGAAGGTGGATTGCCTCTTTTATTGCATCAAGGGCTGCTTCTGCTATTGCCTCAATTAATGTTGGATGTGGCTGAATCGTCTTCCCAAGCTCACTAACTGTTGCCTCAAGGGCCAAAGCAAGGGTTGGACCACCAATAAGGTCTGTGGCATTTTCTCCTAAGATATGGACTCCTATAACTTCGCCCAATTCTTTTTCAGCAATAACCTTAACAAATCCTTCAGATTCTCCAGAAGCGAGGGCCTTTCCATTTGATTGGAAAGGAAATCTCCCAACTACAAAATTGATTCCTCTTTCTTTTGCCTTTCTTTCTGATATCCCTATTGAAGAGATTTCTGGGAAGGTATAAATGCAATTCGGAATCTTTGAATAATCAATTTTTGAATAATGGCCCGAGGCATTTTCTACTGCCGCAATCCCCTCTGCCATTGCTTTATGGGCCAGCATCTGATGACCTGTTACATCACCAACGGCATATATATTAGGAATGCTGGTTTCCATCTTTTCGTTTACTTTAACAAACTTTCCATTCATCTCTATATCAATCTTTTCAAGGCCAAGCCCTTCTGTAAAAGGGGTGCGTCCAACTGCCATAAGGATCTTCTCGGCACTAAAAATCATCTCTTTGCCTTCTTTGTCAATCGCCAAAACTTCTGTATGTCCATTGTTTATTTTAGCCTCTTTGACCTTAGTATCTGTATAGATCTCAATATTTCTCTTCTTAAACAAACCTGTTAAGCCACGGATAATTTCATGATCTTCGGTTGAGATGATTTCAGGTAACATCTCTATAATCTTTACTTTTGATCCAAGACTACTAAATATACATGCAAATTCAACTCCAATCACACCTCCACCAATAATAATTAGGTCTTTTGGAATGATGGAAAGGTCAAGGATCTCTGTGCTTGTAAGAATCTCCTTTCCATTAACCATTACATTAGGTATAGAGGCTGAAACTGAACCAGTTGCAATAATAATCTTATCGCCCTCGAATCTTTTTATTCCCTCCCTGGATTTGACTTCAATCGTCCTACGATCTATAAAAGATGCCTTTCCATTGATAAATGATATACCGTTGTCTTTAATCAAAAATTTAATCCCCGAATTTAAAGTCTTTATAACCTTATTTTTTCTATCAATAAGTTTATTCATGTCTATCCTTATGTTATCTGCTTTAACGACCTCTGATCTCCTTAGATGATCAAATAGCTTGGCATCTGAAAGGATCGTCTTTGTTGGTATGCATCCACAATTAAGGCATGTACCTCCAAGCTCGTCTTTTTCGACGAGCAAAACATCTGCACCAAGTTGCGAGGCACGAATTGCACCAACATAACCTCCAGGACCACCACCAATTACAATAAGATCATAACCTTTCTTTATATCCATCGTAATTCCTATCCTCAAAATTAATTTTTTATGAATTAAATAAGAAATGTTATGTACGGGTTTTCCAGTTTCTTCTTCAAACTCTGAAGAAACTGGGCAGCTACTGCACCATCAATTATTCGATGATCCACCGAAAGTCCCTGTCTCATGATCTTTCTGATCACAATTTCACCATTTCTTACTACAGGCTTTTCCTCAACTTTTCCTAATGTCAATATACCGCTCTGGGGTGGGTTTAGGATTGCTGTGAAGAAAACGATATCATACTGGGCAAGGCTTGAAATGGTAAATGTTCCTCTTTCCATCTCCTCTAATGTTAGTTTACCTAAGCGTGCACGTTCAACAAGATCTGCCCTATACCTTGCAATTTCAACTATTCCAAGCTGGTCTGTACGCGGAATTGCAGGAACAATCAGACCATCCTCAAGGGCGACTGCTAAGCCAACATTTATCTCTGGAAAGATCCTTATCTCCTCGCCCGAAACCATTGAGTTAAGTAATGGAAACTCCCTGAGTGTTAATGCAACTGCTTTTATAATAAAATCGTTTATTGAAAGTCTAACGCCTTCTTGTTTCTCAATTTCCGAAACAACCTCCTCTCTCAAATCCATCAGTTTCCCCATATCTATATCATTATAAAAATATATATGAGGGGCTGTAAACTTGGATTGCACCATCCTTTTTGCGATGGTCTTCCTCATTGAATTCATTTTTATGATCTGACCAAGTTGATACTTAACTGCAGTTTCAGGGGGTTTGATCCTTTCTTCCTTCTTTTCCAATTCAGCCTTTGCCCTTATAACATCTTCTTTCATTATACGGCCTGAGATCCCTGTCCCCTTAACCATAGAAAGCGGAATAGATTCTTTCTCAGCCAATTTTTTTGCAGTTGGTGTTGAAAGAATCTTCGGGGTAGCCTGAATCTTTTGTGCCATAAATGATTCAACATCTCTTAGAAGAATAGCCCCACCAGGGCCTGAACCTTTTATCGAAGAAAGTGTTATCCCTTTTTCTCGGGCCAATTGTCTTGCTGCTGGGACTGCCTTTATCTCGCCTGGTAGAGGCGAAACAGAGGGTTTTTGATCTTTAATCTCAAACTGGACTTCTGGTTTAACTACTTCAGTCCCTTTAATTTCCATGGAAAGATATTTATCCGGTAACTCTTCCCCTTTTTCAGTAATTACAGCAACAACAGTCAATATTGGTACTTCTACACCCTCAGGGACAAGGATCTTTTTTAAAACGCCTGTCGCAGGCGATT
>JBBIOI010000012.1:0-43228 GCA_037443425.1 Deltaproteobacteria bacterium | reverse complement strand
ATTTAGGAGTTTTGAAATTAGTTGATTCATTAACCTTTCCTCTTCCATCTTCACTCTTTCATCCTCTGGATAAATAAACTGGGAAAGATTCTTTCCCAATACCTCCTCCTTTTTAAATCCATAAATACGCTCAGCCCCTTTATTCCAATAGATTACCTTCCCTTCGAGGTCAACGACCGAAATTGCATCTCCTGCATTTTCAACTATTGATTCAAGAAAATTCTTAGCCTCAATAAGCTCTTTTTGGAGACGACCCTTTTCGAGCATTAAATGGTAACCTTCAATAGCGCGATTCACCACAAAAGGGAGAGCTTTTGCACATTCGGCGGAACGATTGATATAATCAAAGACTCCTTCTTTCATAGCCTCTAAGGCAAGCTTTGAGTCTCCCTTTTCAGTAATAAAAATAGTAGGGATTGAAATCCCCATAGCATTGAAACGCCTTAACCAGTCAAGTCCATTTCCATCTATAAGGAGATTTCCCATGAGTAATAGATCGAATCTCTTCTCCTTGAGCCTTTTCATACACTCCACACCTGAATCAACCTTCTCTATTATAAATCGATTAGGTTCAATTCTGAGTGTGTTTTCAATCATGTTTAAAAAATCGATATTGCACTCTGCAATCAAAATCCTTATGATACTATTCATAAAGCATCTCCTTATTTCAAAATACATTATTTTGCTTGCGTTGACAATCCTTAGGATTTCTTTCTAATATAATTTTATGAGCTTAAATGGTCTTAATAAGAAAAAGAAGTATATTCTTATTACAGGGCTTCCAGGCGTGGGAAAAACAACACTCATAAAGAGGATTGTATCGGAGATAAGACATCTTAATCCTGTAGGTTTTTATACAGAAGAGATCAGAGAAGGTGGAGAGAGAAAGGGTTTTTGGCTTGTTGATTTAAATGGAAGAAGAAGTATTCTTGCTCACAGGGAAATAAAAAGTAAATATAGGGTTGGTCAGTATGGAGTAGATATAGAGGGATTTGAGGCCTTTATCTCCAACTTACCATTTTTCTCACCTTCGATCCACCTTATTATTATAGATGAGATTGGAAAGATGGAATGTTTTTCTGAGAAGTTTAAGATTTTTTTAAATAGGATTATAAATTCAGAGAAGTTTCTTATTGCAACCATTTCAATGAAGGGAAGTGGTTTGATCTCTGAAATTAAAAGAAGGGATGATATCATTCTTTTTAAATTAACATTAGATAATCGTGATTACCTCTTAAATGATATATTGAAGGAGATCAATATTCCCTTTTCGAAAAAACCTTTTTAGGTGAAGTTATTTTAAAGGGAAGGTACGAAAGGGTTAAGTATTTTTAGTAGTCTCAAAAGATTTAAGTTATAAGTCCTTTATAAAGAGAATAGGGTGTTACAAGAAGACAGGAAGATTAAAGTTATCAGTTATTCGGGCTATCGGGGAGAAGAGATACCGAGATCGTTCAAACTTGGGGATGAGATTATAGAAGTTGTTAATATCATAAGGATGTGGATTGAAGAAGATCAGATGAGTCGAAAAAGACTAAGGGGATTCCATCTAAAGGGAAGTGATGGGTCAGAGCATTCCATTTACTACGATGAGAAATCAGCGGAGTGGTATTATAGAGTTAGATAAAAAATATGTGGCATAGGGACTCCATTTATATAATCGTAATGCTAATCTTTCTCTTTATTCCAGATTTAAATGGGATGATAAGGAGTCAAAAGATGAGTATTTTGATTGTTAAAGTTGGGTATATTGAGAATGATCTTATAGAGCGGCTAAAGATGGATTTAGAAAAGATATTTGGTCGATCAGTAGCCACCGGTAAAACATTGCCGGAGCCTGATTATGCCTTTAATAAAAGGAGGAATCAATATCTATCCACTGCAATTATAAATACTATATTAAAAGAGAAAGATTTTATAAAATACGAAAAGGTCCTTGGGATTGTTGATCATGATCTATATGTACCTGACTTAAATTTTGTATTTGGAGAGGCAACGCAAAGGGCTGCTGTTATTTCTATTACGAGATTAAGACAGGAGTTTTACGGGTTTCCTGAAGATAAAGGAATCTTTTATAAAAGGGTCCTTACTGAAGCAGTCCATGAATTGGGCCATACCTATGGACTTTCACACTGTGCCAATCCCAATTGCGTGATGTTCTTTTCAAATAGTCTACGAGATACTGATCGTAAGGGTTATGAATTCTGTTTGAAATGCAAATCAAGTTTGAGACAAATAATCCATTTTTGATTCTACTGCCTCTAAATCGTTCTGGATTCAAAATGTAGTATTTTAGTGAAATCTTTTCTTCGCATGAATGATGAACGAGAGAGTTTATGTAATGGCCTTTTAAATTCAATTCTGGTATTTTATATATTCTGAGAAATTATAAAAAGATTCTAAATTAAGAAAGGAGTTAGATTATGGAAGAGATAATTAGTGATAAATTAGCTATTCGTGAGTTAGTAGAAAACTGGGTAGTCTGGCGGGACTCAGGTGACTGGGAGCGATTTAAGACAGTTTGGCACAAAGATGGATGGATGACAGCGACATGGTTTCAGGGTCCGGCTGAAAAGTTTATAGAAGTGAGTCGTGAGGGATTTAATAAAGGAGTACATATTTTACACTTTCTTGGTGGGTGGTCATGTGAGATAGTTGGAAACAGGGCTATTTCGCAGACAAAGATGACTATAAATCAGCGAGGAACGATAGATGGTGTACTTGTAGATGTTGTCTGTATGGGACGATTTTATGATTTTCTGGAAAAGAGAGATGGCCGTTGGGGAATTGTCCGACGTCAACCTATTTATGAAAAAGATCGACTCGATCCAGTTGATCCTGATTCAAAACTGATAATCGATAAAGAGATAATTAATAGTTATCCAGAAGGATACCGTCACCTTGCATACCTTCAAATAAAGCTCGGCTTTAAGGTAAAGCAGGGTCTTCCAGGACTAAGAGGGCCTGAAGTTGAAAAGCTTTATGCGGAAGGGAGGGCATGGCTTTCTGGTTCTGAAAAACCAGGTGAGCCATTATAATTTGTTAATTTTTTCACTAAGTTTTTAAAATTTTTTTCTTTTAGCATGCTCTATGGAAAAAATTATATAATAAAAACAAAAAGTTAGAATAATTTTAGAAATTTTTAAATTTCTCTTGACAAATTCTTTACAATCTTGTAGTTATATGCAGGGAAAAGAAACTTTTCACAAATAAAGGTTGGGCCTATGTTGATAGATTATCTTCCAATATTGATTTATGTTTCTATTGCTATTGTTTTTGCATGTTTTGCAATTATTGCTTCTCACCTATTAGGTCAAAGGAAACCTTCTGCCATCAAGCAAGCACCTTATGAATGTGGTATGCCGACAATAGGTTCGAGTTTTAGAAGGGTTCCAATTAAATATTATATAATTGCAATGCTATTTTTAATTTTCGATATAGAGATTGTTTTCCTCTATCCCTGGGCTGTAGTGTTTAAGCAGTTCAAGGTCTTTGCCTTTATTTCAATGGCAGTATTTATTGGGATATTGGTTATTGCTTATATTTATGTCTGGAAAAAAGGAGCCTTAGAATGGGAATAGAATCCTATATTGAAAAAACCCCTTTTCTTCCCATCTTAGACAAGGTTGTCAATTGGGGAAGGAAATATTCGATCTGGCCTGTAACATTTGGTCTTGCCTGATGTGCGCTCGAGATGATGGTTGCCAGTATGGCAACATGGGATATTGCCCGATTTGGATCAGAGGTTTTCAGACCCTCACCGCGTCAGGCTGATTTGATGATTGTTGCTGGAACACTCACAAAGAAAATGGCTCCAATGGTAAAGAGGATTTATGAACAGATGCCTGAACCAAAGTGGGTTATTGCTTATGGTGCGTGTGCCTGTTCAGGTGGGATATTTAGGAGCTACAGCGTAGTTCAGGGGGTGGATCAAATGATTCCAGTTGATGTCTATGTTCCGGGTTGCCCTCCACGGCCTGAGTCATTGCTTGCGGCCATTGTTAAACTTCAAAAGAAGATTGAAAAAGAAAGTCTTGCAAATAGAAAGGATATTTCTACTACCCTCTAATTAAAATAAGGGTCTTTTATGGAAGAGAATCTTTCGGTAAAAAAACTTAAAGAAAAATTCCCTGAGTCAGTGGTAGAGGTTAAAAACTTCCGTGGTGAAACCACAATATATGTAATTAAGAAAGATATATTTGAAATCTGTAAATACCTTTATTCGGATCCTGATCTGAAGTTCTATTTTCTTACCGATCTATGCGGAGTTGACTATTTTCCCGAAACTCCTCGATTTGAGGTTGTCTATACACTGTGTTCCTTTGAGAGAAAGGAAAGGATAAGATTGAAGATAAGGGTTGATGAGAAGGAGAGTGTTCCAAGTGTTGAATCGATTTGGAAGGCGGCAAACTGGCTTGAACGAGAGGTTTTTGATCTTTTCGGTATTCGATTTGATAATCATCCAGATCTCCGTAGGATTCTGCTTTGGGATGGTTTTGAAGGCCACCCATTAAGAAAGGATTTTCCAGTAGAAGGGCCTGATTTTGATAAACCCTTTATTCCAGAGGTTTGAAATGGCTGAAAAGAGATTGATGACGATTAATATGGGACCTCAGCATCCTGCTACTCACGGGGTGCTCAGGCTTGTATTGGAGCTGGAAGGTGAAGTAGTTGTTAAGGCAACACCTCATATAGGCCACCTTCATCGAGGAGTAGAGAAACTTGCTGAAACAAAGACATATCATCAGGCCATTACATTCACCGACAGATTAGATTACACAAACGCAATGGGTAATAATCTTGCCTATGTCCTTGCGGTTGAGAAACTTCTCGGGATTGAGGTTCCAAAACGAGCCCAATACATCAGGGTTATGATGGCTGAACTTCAAAGGATCGCTGCCCATCTCATCTGGTTAGGTACACATGTATTGGACATTGGAGCAATAACTCCTATCTTTTATACCTTCAGAGAAAGGGAAGAGGTATTGAGGATATTTGAGGAAGTAGCAGGAGGAAGACTGACCCCAACCTATCTCAGGATAGGCGGGATTTCAAAAGATCTCCCTGAAGGGATAGAGGATAGGATCAAACAGTTTGTTCAAACATTTCCAGAGCGTATCAAAGAATATGAAACCCTTTTGACTAAAAACATCATCTGGTTAAAAAGGACTAAAGGTATTGGAATCATCTCCAAAGAGGATGCAATTAATTTCGGAGTAACTGGTCCAACCCTTCGTGCCTCTGGTGTTAAATGGGATATTAGAAAGGCATTCCCTTACTCAAGCTATGATGAATTCGAGTTCGATATCCCCATAGGCGAAACAGGGGATGTTTATGATAGATATATTGTTCGTTTAAGAGAGATGGAGTGGTCAAACTCAATTGTAGAGCAGGCACTTGAGCGATTACCAAAGGGGCCGATAATGGCAGATGATCCCAAAGTTTGTCTCCCTCCTAAAGATAATGTCCTTAAAAATATTGATGCACTGATAAGGCATTTTAAGATTGTATCCGAAGGATTCAGACCGCCAAAAGGTGAGGTTTATGCAAGTGTTGAGGCAGCAAAGGGAGAGTTGGGTTTTTACATCATAAGTGATGGTTCAAATAAGCCATTTAGATTCAGGATAAGACCACCCTCTTTCCTAAATCTAAGTGCACTTCCTAAGATGATCGAGGGAGGCTTGATTGCAGATGTGATATCAACGATCGGGAGCATTGATATTGTCCTTGGAGAGATTGATCGTTAGGTAAAGATTTTGTAAAAGTGAGATTCTAATTTAAGATGGTTTAAGAATAGAATATTATCAGCAATGGCAAAAGGTAAGAGGTAATTATGACAGATATAATTTTTAGCAGTTGGGGTGGAATGGTAATTGATAACAGGGGAAAATCAGAAAGCGAGAGGTCTCCTGTTTTGAATCTGAATCTTCCACTTGAATTTGACAAGGATAAAAAGATAAAGGCCTTTATCGGATGGGATGGAATCGCAATAAGAGACCCTGATGTTAATATCATTGATTTAATCCGTTCATATATAGAAGCTATTCAGGCAGAGTCATGTGGTAAGTGTACCCCATGCCGTGTGGGAACAAGGATAATGGCTACTATTTTAAATCGTATAGCCGATGGACAGGGAAATCTTCAGGATTTAGAAACACTGAGATCTCTCGGAGGAATGATTCGTCAAAGTTCTAAATGTAATCTCGGTCAAACAGGTCCAAAGCCCATTCTGGATGCGCTCCAATATTTTGAGGAGGAATTTTTAGGTGCAATCCAAAAACAGATGAAAATACCACGTGGTGATTATAAGGTAAAGGTAACCGCTCCATGTGTAAGTGCATGCCCCTCCCACCTTCCTGTCTATGAATACATTGAATTGATAAAGGAAGGTAGGTTCACTGAATCACTGGACGCAATCCGAAGGGCTACTTGTTTACCAGGTGTGCTTGGTAGGGTTTGTATAAGGCCCTGCGAAGAGAACTGCCGGAGACAAAACGTTGATGAATGCGTCTCAATTAAATGGTTAAAGAGGTTTGTTGCAGATTATGAGATAGAAAAGCGAAAGAAACCTGTCCTCAAAAAGGAGACTGAACGTTCCGAGAAGGTGGCAATTATTGGGGCTGGGCCAGCAGGACTCTCCTGTGCTTATTATCTCGCACAAAAAGGATATAAGGTTAAGATATTTGAAAGATTGGCCGAACCAGGAGGGATGGCAGCTGTTGGTATTCCTGATTACAGACTTCCAAGAAACATCTTAAGGCGGGAGGTAGAAATAGTTCAGAATCTGGGTGTAGAGATTCAATATAATACTCAGGTTGGAAAAGATATTACCATTTCTCAGATGTTCGAGCAGGGATATAAAGCCATCTTTATAGCGGTTGGTGCTCAGACAAATATGCCAATGGGGGTTGAAGGAGAAGATAAGGGATATAAGGGATTTATCCCTGGGGTTTATTACCTCTTAGAGATTAATCTTGGTAGAGATCCATATCCTGAAGGCAAAAAGGTCGTAGTTGTAGGCGGTGGAAATGTAGCAATAGACTGTGTTCGTTCATCATTTCGTATTGGAAAAACCGATGTAAACCTGGTTTATCGTCGTACAAAGAAGGAGATGCCTGCAGATCCTGTTGAGGTCCATGATGCTGAAGAGGAGGGTGTGAAGTTTCACTATCTATGCAATCCTGTAAGAATAATTGCAAAGGATAATAAAGTAGTCGGAGTTGAGTGTATAAGGATGGAACTGGGAGAGCCTGATGAGAGTGGTAGAAGAAGACCTATTCCGATTAAAGGTTCGGAATTCTTTATTGAGACTGATATCCTTATACCTGCAATCGGACAGGCAATAGATTTATCATTTCTTGAGGATAAAGATGGAATAAAGACTACGAAGCGTTCAACTGTTGCAGTAGATGAGAAGACACTAATGACAAGTAGGCCTGGTATTTTCTCAGCTGGAGATTGCGTAACCGGCCCCGATGTCTTGGTGCGTGCTGCTGGTCAGGGGAAAAGGGCAGCTGAAAAGATTGACCTTTTTCTTCGTGGAATGGAAGTGAAAGAGACCGAGGAAGAAAGGCTTGAGGCATTAGTAGAGAAGATAAAGGTTTACAACAAGGAGGAAAAGATAGGAATTGTTGGTGGTCAAAAAAGGGCAGTTTTAAAGATGCTTCCTCCTGAGACAAGAAAATGGAGCTTTGATGAAGTGGAGCAAGGATTCTCTATTCCAGAGGCCCAGAAGGAAGCAGAGAGATGCCTCAGGTGTGTGAGGGTTGGATTATTTGCAGTATAGGGAATTTTATATTTCTTGAAAAAAAGGAATCGGGAATAAAGTTAAAGAGGTTTGATAAGCATGTTAAAAGTCACAATCGATGGTAAACAATTTCAGGCAAGGCCTGAACAGACTATCTTAGAGGTTGCAAGAGAAAATGGTATATATATTCCTACCCTCTGTTACCATTCAAGGTTAAGTCTTATCAAATCTTGTCGTCTCTGTATAGTAGAGGTTGAGGGTGCAGAGATGCCAATGGCATCCTGTGCTACCATGGTTACAGATGGGATGGTTGTTCATACAAAGACCGATCGCGTTGAAAAGATGAGAAGAGAGATTCTGAAATTTTTACTCGTCAACCATCCACTTGATTGTCCTGTGTGTGATGCAGGAGGAGAGTGCGATCTTCAGAATAGGGTTTATGAATTTGGTATTTCCCATCAGGATTACTTTACGGAAAAGATTGAAAGAAGACCCACCGAGTTTGCAACCCCATTGATCAGACAATGGCCTTCACGATGTGTGATGTGTTTAAGATGTGTACATGCCTGCATCGATATCCCAGGGGCTGATGTATTAAATGTAGTAGATCGTGGTTATACTGCCTTTATCAAGCCAGAGAGAAAAGAAAACTGCATTTCATGTGGTGAGTGTCTCAGTGTATGTCCAGTTGGGGCCCTAACAGAGAACTTAAGCAAGGTTAAGGGGAGAACATGGCAGCTTCAAAGGACACTGACGACCTGTAATTTCTGTGGGTGTGGATGTCAATTGGAACTAAATACAGTTAAAGAGCGAAAAATAGTTAAAGTGACAACAAAGGGAGAAAAAGGGAGTAATCGTGGGAGTCTATGTGTGAAGGGTAGATTTGGCTTCGATTTCATCCATCATAAAGACAGGCTCAAAAGGCCCCTTATAAGAAAGGCAGGTGTTCTCGTTGAAAGTTCTTGGGAGGAGGCCTTAGATTTTGTTTCAAAAAAACTCAAAGAGATAAAAGATAAGTTCGGTCCTGATTCTATAGGAGGGATTTCATCATCAAGGTCAACAAATGAAGATAATTATTTATTTCAAAAATTCATGAGGGCATGCATTGGAACAAATAATCTCGATAATGGGGCAAGTTTAGCAAATGGTTCATCCTTGTATGGGTTAATGGAATCCCTTGGATATGGAGGGATAAACCATTCAATTGATGAAATCCTAAAGGCCGATCTTATCCTAATCGTTGGTGCAGACGTTGATGATGATAACCTCATATTTGGTAATTGGATAAGAAAGTCTATCAGAGAAAACGGAACCAAGGTCATAGTTGTTGATCCAAGAAGGATATCCTGGGAGAAATGGGCAGATCTTTGGCTAAGACCTTATCCTGCTACAGATATCTCCTGGATAAATGGTCTTATCAATGCAATGATAAAAAAGGGCTGTTATTCAAAAGAGTTTATCGAATCCAAGACCATAGGATTTGATGAACTCTGTTCTTCTTTGGAACAATTTTCCTTAGATTTTGTAACAAAGACATCCGGTATTCCGCAAAAAGATTTTGAAGAACTCGTTAATCTTTATTCATCGGCTAAGACAAGGGCAATAGTATTTGGTTCAGGTGTAACACAGCATGCAAATTCAGAAGATATAGTTAAATCTTTATGTAACCTCCAGCTACTTACAGGCGAAATGGAGAAACAGGGTGGAGGTATTTTCCCTCTATTTACCCATTGTAATGGACAGGGTTGCTTTGATATGGGTGTCCTTCCTGATTTTTTACCTGGTTATCATCGGGTAAATGATGATAACCAAAGGGTTAGATTTGAAGATGCCTGGGATACCAGACTTCCTTCAAAGCCAGGCTATCATTATACGGAGATGTTTGAAAAGATATTTGAAGGAAAACTTAAAGCAGTATATATTTTTGGCGAAGACCCCCTTATAACCCTTCCTAACCTTGAAAGGATTAAACAAGGACTTAAAAGATTGGAGTTACTTGTTGTACAAGATATGTTCATGACAAATATTGGAGATTATGCCCATGTGATTTTGCCAGGTGTTAGTTTTGCTGAAAAAGATGGAACCTTCACAAATATGGAGGGAAGGGTACAAAGGGTAAGAAGGGCGCTTATACCATTAGGAGAGGCTTTGCCTGACTGGAAGATCCTTTGTAAATTATCACAAAAGATGGGTTATCCCATGGAGTATGAGGATCCCTCTCAGATTATGGAAGAGATTTCTTCACTTGTTCCAGCCTACGAAAAGATAACATATCCTCAATTAGAAAAAGAGGGTTTGCAGAGGTCAATTAGAAATGGACATAAGATGAAATTTTACGCTGTCAGTTATAAAGAACCATTAGAGATGCCAAATGAACAATATCCTCTTTGGATAATACCAAGGGGATTCCACTTTCATTATGGAATTGGAACAACTATGAAGAGGGCAGAGGGATTAGCAAAGGTATTTTTAGATTCGGCCATAGAGCTAAGTCCTGAGGATGCAATCAAGTTTGGATTAAAAGAAGGCGATGAGGTAAGGGTCGTTTCACCAAGAGGAGGGGTAGAGACAAGATGTAGAGTTTCAAATAATCTCCAAAATGGATTGGCATATTTTTCGATGACATTTTATCCTGTTTTCTTAAATAATCTTTTAATCCCGGATGAATATCTTTCTGCAAAATACCCTGAATATAAATATTTCGTAGGGAGGGTTGAAAGGAAATAGAGGAGAGCCCTGATGGAACTCTTATATCTTCTTATTGAGATTGTGGTTAAATGTATTGTTGTTTTTGCATGCTTGATGATATGTGTTGCTTATATGACATGGCTTGAGAGAAAGGTTTTGGGACATATCCAGGTTCGATTCGGTCCCAATCGTTGTGGTCCTTTTGGATTGCTCCAACCCTTTGCCGATGCAATAAAGGCATTTTTCAAAGAGGACCTCATACCAGGGAGGGCTGACAAAGTTGTATTTGTCATTTCTCCAATGATATCAATCATAGCTGCTATCAGTCTTTTTGCTGTCATTCCATTTGGAAATCAGTTTGTTATTCCAGGTACAGATTGGGTTGTAAAACTGAGATTGGCAGATGTTGATATAGGGCTTCTCTATATCTTTGCATTTGCATCGCTTGGAGAATTCGGTATTATTCTTGGTGGATGGTCATCAGGAAATAAATATGGACTGACAGGCGCACTGAGGGCTGCTGCCCAGATGATAAGTTATGAAGTGGCACTTGGTCTTACTGTGATTGGAGTGATTATCTTATCCCAGAGCCTAAGGCTTACAGAGATCGTTCAATCTCAGGCAGGTGGATTCTGGAATTGGAATATCTGGTATCAACCCCTTGCATTTATTCTTTTTCTGATATGTGGTCTTGCAGAAATTAATCGGACACCATTCGATATGCCAGAGGCAGAGGCTGAGCTTGCTTGTGGATTTAATATTGAATACAGTAGTATGAAGTTTGCCCTCTTCTTCATGGCTGAATATGCACACATGGTAACTTTGGGTTCGGTTGCAGTTACACTCTTTTTAGGTGGTTGGCAACCCATTCTTCCTTGGCTTGATTTCATTCCAGGAGTTGTATGGTTTGCTATAAAATTGTTCATATTTTTATTCTTTTTTATCTGGGAAAGAGGAACTATGCCACGACTGAGATATGATCAGATCATGAAATTAGGCTGGAAATTTCTTTTCCCATTAGCACTTGTCAATCTATTGGTGACAGGATTGGTTGTATCATTAAAGGGGTAAAAAATGATCATTCCATTAATAAAAGGTTTGGCATTAACATTAAGTCGTTTCTTTTCTAAGCCAATTACTATCCAGTATCCAGAAGAAAAACTTCCTCAAGCCAAAAGATGGAGAGGAATTCAGTATTTTGAGAAGGATGAAAATGGAAGGATAAAGTGTGTTGGATGTGGACTATGTATGGCCGTATGCCCATCAAAATGTATCTATATTGAGACAGCTGAGGATAATGAAGGAAGGCGTTATCCTATTACATATGAATTGGATGTAAGCCGTTGTATATTCTGTGGCTTCTGTGAAGAGGCATGTCCTGTCAATGCAATATTCGTTGGTAAGAATTATGAATGGTTGGAAGAAGATAGGAAGAATTTCTTAATGAACGTAGAAAAACTCCTCGATCAGAAGAAGTTTAACCCATAGAGAATATAAGGAGTGCGATAGATGGCTGAAACAGTCGGGGTATTATTTCAATGGTTAATCTTTTTAGCGATGGCTTTTACATCTATTATTGCATCTATACTGATGATTACCCGGAAGAATCCGATCCATAGTGCCCTGTTTCTCGTTTTAAATCTACTCTGTGTAGCGGTTCTTTACATATTACTTTATAGCCAGTTTATAGCTATCATTCAGGTCATTGTTTATGCAGGGGCAATCGTAATGTTGATCATATTTGTTATTATGCTCCTTGATCTTGAGGAAGAGCTGAGATCTCGCTTGAAGATTTATTATTCTAAGGTAATCGGTGTAGTCTTAGCATTTCTCTTCATGATAGGACTAATATATTCGGTCGTTGCTAAATCATTAAGCGGGCAGATGGGTTCCTTTAGTCCAGATAAATTGAGTGCAAATGTAAGGATATTTGGAGAACTACTATTTACAAAATATCTTTTCCCTTTTGAAATCGTTTCTGTACTTCTCGTTGTTGCTATAATCGGTGCGGTGATATTGAGCAAAAGAAGGACGTAATTAAATGAGAAAGGGAGATAAGTGATGACGATTCCAAAAGTTCCTCCAGAATTATATTTGATTTTAAGTGGGGTGCTTTTCACAATAGGTGTTATAGGCGCCCTTACAAGAAGGAACGCTATAGTAATATTTATGTGTATCGAACTTATGCTCAGCTCTGTAAATCTAACGTTTATTACTTTTTCACGTTTTCTTCAATCAATGGATGGCGCATTGTTTGCTTTTTTTGTTATGGCTGTTGCCGCAGCAGAGGCAGCAGTGGGTCTGGCTATATTTGTTATGCTCTATCGTTCAAAAGAGACGATCAATGTGGATGAGGTTAATCTGCTCAAATGGTAAATTAATCTTGAAAGGTCAAGGAGAGTGATTCATGCTTGAGTATGTATGGTTAATTCCAGCATTTCCTGCTATAGGTTTTTTAATTAATGGTTTCTTCGGGAGAAGATTACCTAAGAGGGTTGTCAGTTGGGTGGCTTGCTCAGCTCTTGGACTCTCCTTTCTCACCTCCATCCTCATCTTCCTCAAACTAATTGAGAAGCCCCCAACTGACAGATTTTTCGAAAAGATCATATTCGATTGGGTGGTTTCAGGAAATTTCCATACAGTGATTGGCTATCAGATCGATCCACTTTCAATCCTTATGGCACTAGTAGTGACAGGTGTAAGCTTCTTTATCCATATTTACTCTGTGGGATACATGCATGATGATCCAGGTTTCCCAAGATACTTCACCTATCTAAATCTATTTGTATTTATGATGCTTAATCTCGTCCTTGCGAATAATTTTCTTCTAATGTTTGTTGGATGGGAAGGAGTCGGTCTTTGCTCCTATCTACTTATAGGTTTCTGGTTCGAAAAGGATTCTGCAGCAAATGCGGGAAAGAAGGCATTTGTAGTAAACAGGGTTGGTGATTTCGGATTTATACTTGGAATGTTTCTCCTTTTTACAAGCCTTGGCAAGCATGGGATCTGGACACTTGATTTTACAGAGGTCTTTGCAAATGCCAGTAAGCTCGATACAGCCACTGTAACAGCCATTACCATCCTGCTTTTTATAGGGGCATGTGGGAAATCGGCCCAGATTCCACTTTATGTATGGTTACCTGATGCTATGGAAGGTCCTACACCAGTAAGTTCTCTTATTCATGCAGCCACTATGGTTACTGCTGGCGTTTATATGGTTGCACGTTGTAATGTCCTTTACAGTATGGCACCAATTTCAATGGCAGTAGTTTCGATTATAGGATGTTTAACTGCAATATTTACAGCCTCAATTGGATTCTGCCAGAATGATATTAAGAAGGTCCTTGCCTACTCAACAATAAGCCAACTTGGTTACATGTTCCTTGGGGTAGGTGTAGGAGCCTATAGTGCAGGAATATTCCATTTGATGACGCATGCCTTCTTTAAGGGCCTCCTATTCCTTGGAGCAGGAAGTGTGATGCACGCACTAAGCGGAGAGCTCGATATGAGGAAGATGGGAGGGCTGAGAAAAAAGATTCCAATAACATTCTGGACGTTCTTCATAGCAACACTTGCCATTTCAGGAATTCCAGGATTCTCTGGATTCTTTAGCAAGGACGAGATATTATGGCAGGCATTTTCAAGTCCCCATGGTCATTTCTTACTATGGCTCATAGCAGCCATTGCAGCAGGAATGACAGCCTTCTATATGTTTAGAGCCTTATTTATGACATTTTTTGGTGAGTCAAGAGTTGACCATCATGTGGCACATCATATACATGAATCGCCAAGAATAATGACTATTCCATTAATCATCCTTGCAATCCTTTCTATTGTTGGCGGTTATGTTGGTATTCCACACGTCCTGGGCGGGGCAAATCATATTCATGAATTCTTATCTCCTGTATTTGGACACGGTTCTGAAGCAATTAAGACACACCAGGGATTTTCTTTATTTTCTAAGGCATTTGCAGCTACTGGCGATCAATCAAGCCATTCTGCATATCTTGAATTACTCATGATGATTATCTCAGTAATCATAGCAATAATAGGTATAGGAATCGCTTATCTATTTTATATAAAGAACCCAGACCTACCAAGGATACTGGCTGAGAGAAGAAAGGGATTATACAAACTCGTATATAACAAATATTATGTTGATGAGATCTACCAGGTGCTATTTGTTAATTCCTTAAAGAGACTTGGAATCGGTCTATGGAGAGGGGTAGATGAGTTTATTATTGATGGGACTGTTAATGGTATTGCTTATTTAATTGGTTATTTATCAATTCTGATAAGAAGGATTCAGACAGGTCTTGTTCAGCATTATGCCTTCTCCATGATGGTTGGTGGTGTGATTATCTTGGGATATTATCTTATTCGTGTAATTTTTTATTAATGTTTCCATTGGGTGATACTTAAAGAAGGAGCAATTTCATGACAATTTTTGGAATTCCAATCTTATCTCTAATAACCTTCTTTCCCATTTTGGGTGCATTTGTTCTTCTTTTTATAAAAAAAGAGAATGAAAATACTATCCGCTGGGTAACACTTATCTGGGCCCTTATTGAATTCATTATATCTCTGCCATTATTCTTCCATTTTGATTCTTCACTTGCTTCGATGCAATTTGTAGAGGATCTTTGGTGGGTAAAAGAGTATGGAATAAGCTATAAGCTTGGGATAGATGGAATAAGTTTGCTATTAGTTCTTTTAACAACATTTTTGACAGTATTATGTATCCTATGTTCATGGACTGCCATTACTTTCAGGGTAAAAGAATATATGATTTCTTTTCTTTTCCTCGAGACAGGTATGATTGGTGCATTGGTAGCCCTTGATTTAATCCTTTTCTATGTTTTCTGGGAAATGATGCTTGTACCTATGTATCTCCTTATTGGCATATGGGGTGACCCAAAACGAAGGATCTATGCGGCCATAAAATTCTTCCTCTTTACAATGGCAGGAAGTGTTTTGATGCTTGTGGCCATTTTGGCCCTATATTTTATTAATCAGAAGACCACAGGTATCTCAACATTCGATGTGCTTGAACTTTATAAATTGAAGCTTCCCGTGGAGACCCAGTACTGGTTATTTCTTGCCTTTGCACTTGCATTTGCCATAAAAGTACCAATGTTTCCTTTTCATACATGGCTTCCAGATGCCCATACAGAGGCGCCTACTGCAGGGAGTGTAATCCTGGCAGGGGTTTTATTAAAGATGGGTACATATGGTTTCTTGAGATTTGCAATGCCATTATTTCCAAATGCAGCCTACGATATGATGCCTATAATTTCAGTGCTTGCAATCATCGGGATTATCTATGGTGCATTAGTTTCGATGATGCAACCGGATTTAAAAAGGCTGGTTGCCTTTTCAAGCGTGAGTCACCTCGGTTATGTAATGCTCGGGATGTTTGCACTAAATACGCAGGGCGTCCAGGGATCCATATATCAGATGCTAAATCATGGAATCAGTACTGGTTCGCTATTCTTAATAGTTGGTATGATTTATGAGAGAAGACATACACGTTTGATTTCGGAATTTGGGGGCCTCTCGAAGGTTATGCCTGTTTATGCAATATTCTTTATGATTGTAACGCTATCATCAATTGGACTTCCTGGCACAAATGGTTTTGTAGGAGAGTTTCTTATTCTCCTTGGTGCCTTTCAATCAAAAGTCGCCTATGGGGTTTTAGCTGCTACAGGTGTAATATTAGGTGCAGCCTACATGCTGTGGATGTTCCAGAGGGTGATGTTTGGTAAAGTTACAAATCCAAAGAATGAGGGGCTTAAAGACTTAAACGGCAGGGAGATAGCAACCCTTATCCCAATGGTTATAATGATATTTTTGATGGGGATATACCCAAAACTTTTCTTTAGTAAGATGGATGTGACTGTTGATAAATTTTTAAAGGATTTTAAAGGAAGGATTGAGTTAAAGGCTGATCATCCTTCAAATAGATGGTTTGCAGAATTAAACAGGTTTTTGAGAGTTGAATTTCCAAATGGAAAATGAATAGAGAGATAAAGATATGGATCTTTTTTTTCCTTTACCGGAGGTTTATTAAATGAAATTACCAGAAATTGACCTTCATTTGATAGCACCTGAGATTGTGATTGTTGTCTTTGGATTTTTAGTCCTTTTAATCGACGTTTTTTTACCCAGGTCTGAAAAGAAGGGATATCTTGGAATCCTGAGTATAATCGGGGTAGTGATTGCTTTCTTTTTTTCGATTCCCCTCGTGGGCTCTGGCCAGAGTGGATTTGAAGGAATGATAATCGCAGATGGTTTTTCGATCTTTTTTAAAATTACCTTCCTAATTATAACATTGCTAACACTTTTAATCTCAATTGGATATACAGAGAGGGAAGGGATAGCATTTGGAGAATACTATGCATTGATTCTTTTTGCATCACTTGGTATGATGCTTATGGCATCAGGGACACATCTTATTATCATCTTCCTTGGGCTTGAGACCATGTCTATCTCCATATATGTTCTGGCTGGAATGCTTAGAGAGGATCGAAGGTCAATCGAGGCCGCATTAAAATATTTTCTTCTTGGGGCATTTGCAACTGGATTTTTATTATACGGGATAGCACTGATCTACGGTGCTACTGGATCACTTCAGCTAAAGGATGTTGCATCATATATTGCCTCAAAGAATCTTCTCAAAAGCCCTATGCTTATGATGAGCCTTGTCTTTCTTACGGTTGGATTTGGATTTAAAATTGCATCTGTACCTTTTCATATGTGGACACCGGATGTATATGAAGGAGCCCCTACATCAATAACCGCCTTCATGGCCACAGGTGTTAAGGCTGCTGGTTTTTCTGCACTTGTAAGGGTTTTCTTTACAGCACTTTCCAATTTTCATACAGATTGGATATCGATTATGTGGCTAATCTCAGTGGCAACCATGACGGTTGGAAACATTGTTGCAATATCACAGACAAATATCAAGAGGATGCTTGCTTATTCAAGTATTGCACATGCTGGATATATCCTTGTAGCCTTTGTTTCAGGAAATGATATAGGGACCGCAGGTATACTTTTCTATCTCTTAGCCTATGCCTTCATGAATCTTGGTGCATTTACATGTGTTATTCTATTAGGGAAGAAGGGGGAAGAAAATACATTGATCAGTGATTATGCAGGAATTGGATTTAAATATCCTTTACTCTCCGCAGCCATGACAATCTTTCTCCTCTCAATGGCAGGAATTCCTCCACTCGGTGGATTCATGGCAAAGTTCTATGTCTTCAGTGCTGCAGTGAAGTCCAAGTTTTACTGGTTGGCAATACTGGGGGTTTTGAATAGTGCAGTTTCTGTATATTATTATCTTCGTGTGACAGTCCTAATGTACTTCAGAGAGCCTGAACGAGAGATCACAGGCCTCAGGTTCCCGATCACATCTGTAATTGCATTGGTCCTCGCACTTATTGGAACCATATATATGGGCCTTTTCCCTTCAAATGTGCTCTCTTTTGCCCAAAAATCAATCGCCGGCCTTATGTAAAAAATCTCGGTTTTTTAGTATCTCAACTTTTTCACTTTAATTTAATGTAAAACTGGATTTTCGGTCATTTTCTTGAAAAAAATGAAGGTTCGTGTTAGTTTGGTTTTAATGATAAAGATACTTTCAGTTTCTAAGATATATCAAGGCAATGTGATTGCACTTTCTGACATTGAACTTGAAATTCCACAGGGAGAATTCATATTTATCAAGGGACCAAGTGGATCGGGAAAAACCACACTGCTTAAGATTCTATTTGGCTTAGAGAAGCCAACCACAGGTGAGGTAATTGTAGACGGAGTTAAAATAATTCAATCAAAGATTAAAAATATTTATAAATTTAGAAGAAAGATAGGATTTATATCTCCTGAATTTAAACTCCTAAAGGACAGATCTGTAATTGATAATCTCAGATTTACCTTAGAGGTTTTAGGCTTTCCATCTCATGAGATTAAGGTTAGGGTAATGGAAATTTTAAGGAGGATTGGACTTGAGAAAAAGGCAAAAGAATCTGTAATTTCTCTTTCAAATGGTGAGCAGCAGTTGGTTTCTGTGGCGAGGGCTGTTATAAAAGATCCCAGGATCATTCTTGCTGACGAGCCTACCAGTCTCCTTGATGATAATATGAAAGAAAGGGTGATGGGTATATTTTCGGAGCTTAACTATAATGGTACAACTATAATCTTTGCAACACAGAATGAAAGTTTAGTTCAAAAATATTCTTATCCAGCAATTTCACTTTTAAATGGAAAGATAACAAATATTGAATTTTACAATAAAGGAAACATCCAGATATGAAATCTTTTCTGGGATATGTATTGAGAAAGACATTTAGGAATATGAAGGGAAATCTTTTCCCTACTGTTACTTCAATATTTACAATCGGAACTTCAATATTTATCTTTTTAACATTCTCACTGGTTGCATTTAATCTTGGTTCTCTATTTAAGGTCTGGGAGAATAGATTTGAAGTAGTAGCCTATTTAAAGAAAGGAATCTCAACAGATGAGATAGAGATGCTTCTAAAGAGGATCCGCAAGATTGAAGGGGTTGAAGCAGTAAATTATATCTCACCTTTTGAGGCAATGGAATTTATGGAATCAAAACTAGGCAATCAGAGAAATCTACTCGAGGGGATTAAACCGAATATATTTCCAGCCTCCATGGAGATTCGTTTAGGAAAGGATTACTGGGGTCGAACTAAGCTAAGTGATGTTATCTCAGAGCTAAGAAAGGTCCCTCAAATTGAAGAGATACAGTACGGTAAAGAGTGGATAGAGACATTCTCTGTTATTGTCTATCTTGTTAGAATTACACAGTGGGTTCTTGGAGGGGTGTTAATCCTGGCTATTATATTTATTGTTTCCAATACCTTACAGCTTACTATATCTTCACGTAGTGATGAAATAGAAATAATGTATATATTAGGGGCAAGTCCTTCATATATTAGAATACCTTTCTATTTCGAAGGACTAATTCAAGGTCTATTAGGGGCATCAATAGCAATAGGACTCCTTTTTATTATGTATAAAATTCTTATTTTAACTGTTGGGCCTATGATGAAGGGCTGGATGGCAGGGATTAAGATACTCTTTTTCCCATGGGAGAGAATACTGTGGTTTTTATTAGGTGGTGTTTTAATCGGTTTATTTGGTAGTTTTATTTCATCGATAAAGTTTTTAAGATATGCAAAATGACAGATTTATGAAGAGATTCAGAAAAATTTTAGTTACGGGGATAATCTTACTGCCAATCATTTTTTTGGGACTCTCTGACCTAAACGCGGATCGCAAGGAACAGATTGAGAAGGATCTTATACAGAAGAAGAAAGATCTTAAGGATATAAGAAAAGAGCTCTCGATTGTTAGGGAAAAAGAGAAAAAGATTAAAGTAGAAGAGACTTCTATCCTTGATAATATCCATCTCCTCGAGAAAGAACTATTTAAAAAAGAGAGAGAGTTAAAGGACCTGGAGAGACAACTTTCAGAAACAAGGAATAAAATTTTAAAAACAAAAGAGCAGATTTCAAGTTTGTCTAATAAGATCGATGAAACAAAAATGGAGCTCCATTCACGACTAAACGGTCTTTATAAAATGGGAAGGATTCCTCCAGAAACGTTTCTCTTAGGTTCAAGCTCTTTTCAGGATCTATTAAAGTTAGAAAAGTATTTTAAGGTAATAATAGATGCAGATACTCGGTTGATAGAAACTTATAGATACCAAGCTGCCCTTAAGGAGAAGTATAAAGATGAGCTGGTTAAGGATCAAAATCAGTTAGAGAAAAGTATCTTTAATGTAGAAAGAAAGAGAGAAGAGGTAAAAAAGGCAAGGGAATCAAAGGCTACGCTTTTGAGGTCGATCCAAAATCAAAAATTAGTCTATCGCAAACTAATCGCAGAATTGGAGGAAAGGAGTAAGGAACTTCAGAAACTTATTGATAAACTTGAGAAGGAAAAGACCCTTTTTGCTTATAAGTCACCTAAGTTAGATTCAATTAAAGGAAAACTTATCCCGCCTGTTAATGGGAAGGTAATAAGTCTTTTTAAAGAGAAGGGGCAGAATGGCATTGAGATTCAGGCCCCTATGGGGACTGAAGTAAGGGCAGTGCTTCCTGGTAAAGTTCTTTATGCTGATTGGTTTAAAGGTTTTGGAAATCTTGTTATAATAGATCATGGAAATCATACATTTACAGTATCGGGTTACCTGTCTCAGGTTTTAAAGAAGGCAGGGGACATGGTTTCACAGGGAGAGGTTATTGCCCTGGTAGGAAGTCAGGGATCACTTAAAGGGCCGTGCTTATATTTTGAAATACGGCAAAATGGAAAACCCCAAGACCCCATGCATTGGCTCTCGCCTTTAGAAAAGGTAGTTTCAATGCCTGAGGCAAAGGAGAATAAAAAATAATCGGAGGAGATTTATATGAGTCAACCAAAAGGAATAAGAAATCTTAAGATTGGGATTCTCATATTTTTGGTATTTATCCTCGGGATTACAATTGGCTTAGGGAAATCCCATAGAGTTTCAGCAATAACCAACAGTATGTATGAGGAGCTCAAGGTATTCACAGAGGTAATTGGTATACTACAAAGGGAGTATGTCGAGGAGAAGAAACCAAAAGACTTAATATATGGAGCAATCAAGGGAATGCTTGAGACACTTGACCCTCACTCTGCATTTATGACCCCAGCAATGTATAAGGAGATGCAGGAGGAAACAAAAGGGAGATTTGAAGGATTGGGGATAGAGATAACAATAAAAGAGGGCATATTAACAGTTGTAGCGCCCATTGAAGATACACCTGCTTATCGGGCAGGGATATTACCTGGCGATCAGATCCTGAGGATCGATGGAGAATCTACAAAAAACCTTTCGTTGATGGAGAGCGTTAAACGTCTGAGAGGGCCAAAAGGGACAAAGGTTACAATTACTATCATGCGTGAGGGCTTTACAAAACCAAAGGACTTTACATTAGTACGCGATGTGATACCCGTTAGGAGTGTGCGCTACGAACTTTTGGAAAAACAATATGCTTATATTAGAATCGCTCAATTTCAAGAAAAGACGGATAATGAATTTGATAGGGCGATAAAAACACTCGAGGAGGAGAGTAAAGGAAATCTAAAGGGTATAATCCTTGATTTGAGAAACAATCCAGGAGGACTTTTGGATCAGGCTGTTAAGATTGCGGATAGATTTATTGAGTCGGGTGTAATTGTTTCTATGGAAGGAAGAAGGGAAGAGCAGAAGATGGTATTTCAAGCACATTCCCACGGAACTATAGGACCTTATCCTTTAGTTGTTCTAATAAATGGGGGAAGTGCAAGTGGTTCGGAGATTGTTGCAGGCGCGATTCAGGATCATGGTCGTGGAATACTGCTTGGTACCCAAACATTTGGAAAGGGATCGGTCCAAACTATATTTCCTTTAAGGGATGGTTCGGGTTTAAGATTAACTACAGCGCGTTATTATACCCCGAGCGGTCGTTCGATTCAAGCAAAAGGAATTACCCCTGATATTATTGTCAAGCAACAACAGCCAGAAGAAGAAAAGGTGGTTCCAGTCCCTAAACAACCTATGGAAAAAGATCTTGAGAGACATCTTATCGATAAATCACAACCGGTAGATAAGACAAAGAAGGAGGAAGTAAAAGAGAAGAAGGCTGTTGATACGCAGTTAGAAAGGGCCTTAGAACTTCTAAAAAGCTGGGAAATATTCAAAAAAGTGCAAAGAGGGAAATAACTTTATTAAAAGGAGATAAGGTATGGAAGACAATAAAGAGAAATTATACAAAGAACGTGAAAAAAGATTTGAAGATATTGTTGCCCTTCGTATCCCTGATAGAATCCCGATTATGGTCTCCTGGGGATTCTTACCAGCGTTTCAGGCAGGAATGACGATTCAGGAAGTAATGTATGACCCTGAGAAGTTATGGAAGGCCCAATGGGATATAACTCTTAGATTCCAGCCAGATATGGAGCAGAATCCCTTTGGTTTAAGATTTATTGGTCCAGTTCTTGAATCGCTTGACTTTAAACAATTAAGATGGGCAGGCCATGGCTTAGGACCTAATACTATATATCAATTTGTAGAAGATGAGTATATGAAGGAAGATGAGTATGATTGGTTTCTTGACGATCCTTCTGATTTTATAATGAGGCGTCATCTACCTCGTATTTGTGGGAGGCTCAAAGGATTTGAAAAACTCCCACCTCTTCACAATTTTATAACATATTATATGGGTATACCATTTGGTTTAGTTCCATTTGCTTCACCCGAGGTAATAGAAGCAATGAAGGCCTTAGAAGAGGCTGGAAATGAAGCAATAAGGCTCGCCACCTATTCAAGACGATTTGCAGAAAAGGCAAAACAAGAGGGTATTCCTCTTCAATTTGGAAGCATGACACAAGCGCCTTTTGATACGCTTGGTGACTTTCTCAGGGGCACAAAGGGTCTTATGATAGATATGTATCGCAGACCAGAGAAGGTTATAAAGGCATGTGAAAAACTTTTGCCCTATATGTTTGATATGGCAGTTGGTCCTGCTAAGGCATCAGGAAATCCCAGAGTCTTTATTCCACTCCATAAAGGCCTTGATGGCTTTATGTCTCTGGAGCAGTTTAAGAGGTTCTTCTGGCCAACACTCCGTGACCTGATGGTTGCACTGATTAATGAGGGTTTAGTCCCTGTGCCTTTCTGGGAAGGAAACTGTGTATCAAGGCTTGAGGTTATTAAAGATATACCACCTGGAAAGGCATGCTACAAGTTCGAGGCAACAGATATGTTTAAGGCTAAAGAGGTGTTAAGAGATACTGTATGTATACGAGGGAATGTCCCGCTTTCAATCCTGGTTGGAGGGACACCTGATGATGTTCGAAATTATTGTAAGAAACTTATAGACCATGTGGGAAAGGACGGCGGTTTCATAATGGATGCGGCAACAGGCCTCGATGATGCTAAAATAGAGAATGTCCAGGCAATGTTTGATTTTACAAGAGAATACGGGGTGTATTAAGGTTTTAGTATAAGTTCAATCTGAGGCACGTTTTTATCTATCTTTGTTCCAACTGAGGACGAGCAGTAGGCGCAAAGATATTCATACTCATCTCCCTCAGGAAGGACTAAAAGTAGTTTCTTTCTTACAGGGACAGCCCTTCTACACTTAGGACAGTAGAGAGATGTTGCCTCGAATTCTTCAAAATTGGATTGCATGTAAAAAATTATAATAAAGATTTATTTCATTTTCAATCACTTTAATTAAATTCCAGTCCACCATCCACTAAGATGGTCTGTCCTGTAATAAAATCACTATCATCAGATGAAAGAAATACGATTGTACCTGTTAAATCCTCGGGGACTTCATCTCTTTTAAAACAACGGCTATTTGCTACTGCCTTTAAGTGTTCCTCAGGATACATTGGATTTCCTTTTACAGCCTCGCTTACAGTTAAGCCCGGGGCAACGGCATTTACGCATATCCCATCATCACCTACCTCGCGGGCAAGTGCTCGAGTCAACGCAATAATGCCTCCCTTAGAGGCTACATAATGAAGGAAAAAGGGGACGCCTCCAAAGAATGTACTCGAAGAGATGTTTATTATTTTCCCTTTCCTTTGTTTTTTCATATATGGATACACAGCTTTACAACATAAAAATGCCCCTTTAAGATTTACAGCCAAGACCCTATCCCACTCTTCTGCTGATATCTCATAGAAAGGTTTCTTACCGAGCGTTACAAACAGGGCTGCATTGTTGATTAATATATCGATCCTTCCAAATCGCTGAAAAGTCTTCTGTGCCATCTCCATTGTGCTTCTTTCTTCCGATACATCCACTTTAAGTGCCATTGCTGATCCACCATTCTTTTCTATCTCCTGTTGGACAGCATTACCATCAAGAACATCGGCTATAACAACAGAAGCCCCTTCTTGAGCAAGACGTATTGCATATGCCTTTCCAATCCCTCGAGCTCCTCCAGTAACTATGGCTACTTTTCCTTTCAATTTCATAGTTTTCTCCTTTCTGAGTTTTTATTTATTTTGAACCCAAATTTTAAATAACTCAATTTAATTCTATCATCAATCCTAAAAATATGAGGGACCAATTTGGGATCAAAATTGTTGAAATAGAGGAAAATAAAGGATAAAATTAACTTGGTATGAAAAAGGATTTATACTTATTGTGCTCGATTTTAATTTTTACAATAATCTTTATCTTCTCTCCCTTATTTGGAAATGATGATCTTTATTCAAAGGTTGGGATTCAATTAGTAAATAATAAAAAGGCGCCAAACTTCTGTTTAAGAGATTTAAATGGAAAAACAGTAGAACTTAAAAATTTTAATGGGAACATAGTAGTTTTAACATTCTGGGCTACTTGGTGTGGTCCATGCAAAAAGGAGATGCCTGCATTTGAGGCGCTATATCAGAGATTTAAACATAAGAAATTCTCTTTTTTTGCGATCTCGGTTGACTATGAGGGCTCAAATTCGGTTGCTGAATTTATAAAGAAGAATGGTTATACATTCCCAGTTTTAGTCGATCCAAAAAATAGTGTAATTGATCTATTTGAAATAAGAGGAATCCCCACTACAGTGATCATTGATAAAAAAGGTATGATCTTAGGAAAGGCAGTTGGACAGAGAGATTGGAGTAAACCGGAAGTGATCTCTTTAATCAATCATTTACTTGAAAAAAAGGAAGAGAGATGAAATTATCAACAAATAGTCGATATGGAGTTAGGGCAATTTTTGATATTGCTTACCATTCAAATGGATTAGAAACGCAGGTAAAGGATATATCTAAAAGACAGGAGATTTCGCAAAGGTATTTAGAACAGATCTTCCAGAAGTTGAAAAGGGCTGGAATTATTGGAAGTAAGAGAGGACCTCGAGGAGGATATTTTCTAAAAAAGAAACCCGAAGAGATTACGGTGGGAGAGATCATTAGAGTAACTGAAGGAGGCATTGATCCAGTCGCCTGTGTTAATCCTCGGAAGGCAAAAGATATCTGTAAAAAGACAGGTGAATGTGTAACACAGATTATATGGAATGAGGCCGGAGAAAGGCTAAAGGCATATTTCGATTCAATCACGGTAAAAGATCTTTGTGATATAGCTCAGAAGTTAGGTATAAGAAGGGAATTGGAGCAAAGATATATTTATCATATTTAAATTGGGCAACTAAATAACGTCATTTTGTAGCATTGGTTTATCTCAATGCTATACTTATTACGAAACATAATTTAACTCTACTCTCACCTGCGTCATTCCCGTGAGAACGGGAATCCAGCTGTTTTTAAATTGTTTTCTTTTCCCTGGGTTCCTCCCATCGCAGGAATGACAGCCTTAATTCTTATATAAATTGAGCGATTCAAGATTGTCATTGCGATGCGAAGCCAAAGCAATTTTTAAAATTGTCATTCCGAGCAGAGCGAGGAACCTATGAGATTGCCACTCACCCTTTAGGTGCTCGCAATGACTGATAAAAAAGGCGGTTCTGAAACCTACGTCTCCAGTCTTTCAAGGACTTTTTCAGAAGTCCGTTAAAAAAGCCTTGACATGATTTTTATTCTTATATATTTTACTTTAGAACGGTTTATTACTTTAAACTGGAGGGTGAAATGAAGACAAGAAATTTGCATTTTTCAAGACTGTTAATGATTTTATTTTTCATTATTTCTACATTAGTTGTAGAAATAAAAGATTTAAGGGCAGAATATCCAGAAGCTCCAATTAACCTTATTGTCCCATTTCCAGCAGGGGGAGTTACTGATATTGGTGCCAGGGCATTTGCAGATACCCTGGAAAAATTTTTCAAAAAACCAGTGGTAGTTTTAAATAAGGTTGGCGGTGGGACAACAATAGGAGGATATGCAGTAGCTTCAGCAAAGCCTGATGGTTATACCTTAGGATGGTTTCCAGCAATGGCAAGCATTCCTGATGTCTACTCCTATTTTATAAAGGCCCCATATTCAAGTAAAGATTTAATACCCATCTGCAGGGTTTATGATGTCGTTGGAACGGTTTCGGTTAAGGGTGATTCACCGATGAATAGCTTTACCGAACTTATCGAGTACATGAAAAAGAATCCAGGAACAACATGGGCAACGCATAGTAAAAGTAGTTCTGGATATATTTTACTAAGACAGATTGCAAGGCGTGAGAACGTAAAAATCACAGATGTACTTTTGGAAGGTGATGTTAAGATTATCCCCGCAATACTCGGAGGCCATGTAGTTGTTGGTAGTCCTGTTTATACACCGTCAAAGCCCCTTATTGAATCTAAGCAATTGAAGGTGCTGGCTGTTCAAACCGCTGTAAAAAGACGCGTTGAATTTTTGCCTGATGTTCCAGTCATTACAGAGTTTGGATATGTGGTTGGCGGGATGTATAATGGGCTTTTTGCGCCTAAAGGAACACCATCTGAAATCGTCTCAAAACTAAGTAATGCCGCAGCCACAATCTGTAATGATCAGTCTTTTATAAAAAAGATAAGAGATCTTGGCCTACTAATGCGCTTCGAGGATTCAAAAACATTTGAGAGGTCTTTGGAAGAGGAGAAGAGACGCTTAATAGAATTTTTTAGGGGAGAAGGCTTCCTCGAAAGGCAGAAATAAAATAAGAGAAAATCTATCCGTTTTTTGGAATAATGGATATTCTTTTTTTATCAATTTTCGCCATCGTGATTTTATTCTACTCTTATAAAGAGGGATTGGGACACTTAAGAGAGCCTGCAGCTGGCTCTTTTGGCTTTATCATTGGTATCATTCTTTTAGTGACCAGTATCCTCGTAGGTATCAAAAATTTGGGACATCCACATAAAAAACCTCAAGTTAAAGGATTTTTACCATTTTTCAAGGTGATTGGGGCTATGATTGCATATGCGCTTCTTTTAGAACGATCAGGACTTTTGCTTACAACCTTTATTACAAGTCTAATATTATTTGCAAGAAGGGATTATTTCAAGACATTGCGATGGCCACTCATCACAGTGGCTACAACACTTGGAGTTTATTTTGTTTTTGTAGTTGTTCTAAAATGTCAGTTTCCTAAAGGCATTATAGAAAGGATTTTATCTATCTTGTGAATACATTTGAACTACTTGTCCTCGGCTTCAAGGTTGCCGCGCAGCCAGAAAATATATTAGCCTGTCTTGCAGGCGTGTCTGTTGGTACACTCATCGGGGTGTTACCAGGCATAGGTCCGATAGCAACCATGTCCATCCTTTTACCAATAACATTCGGTCTGGGATCAACTGCAAGTATAATAATGCTTGCAGGTATATTCTATGGGGCGATGTATGGTGGTTCAACAACCTCAATCCTCGTTAATATACCGGGCGAGGCAGCCTCAGTGATTACATGCATCGATGGCTATCAGATGGCTCGCCAAGGAAGAGCTGGACCAGCACTTAGTATTGCAGCCATTGGGTCCTTTATAGGAGGCACTGTTAGTGTGATTGGATTGATGTTTTTCTCCCGTTGGCTTGCAGCATGGGCAGTAAAATTTGGTCCTGCAGAATATGCTGCCTTAATGTTTTTTGGTTTAATTGCTGTGGTTTTTTTAGTACAGGAAAGCATCTCTAAAGGCCTTATAATGATGTGTATTGGTCTTTTCCTCCGGATGATAGGCCAGGACATAACGAGTGGGAAACCTCGTTTTACTTTTGGTATCTTTCAGCTTCAAGGTGGTATCGATTTCTTACCATTGGTTATGGGTCTTTTTGGTATATCTGAAGTTCTTTTGAACTTGGAAAGACCTGAGACGAGAGAATTCATTTCTACAAAGATAAAACAGATATGGCCTTCCATTTCTGACTTGAAGAAATGTATAGGACCAATTTTGAGAGGAACGGGTCTCGGCTTCTTTCTCGGTCTGATACCTGGTGGAGGGGTCATTACAAGTCCATTCTTTTCTTATGCGTTGGAGAAAAAACTGTCTAATAATCCTGAGAGATTTGGCAGGGGTGCGATTGAAGGGGTTGCAGGCCCAGAGACTGCAAACAATGCTGCAAGTATAAGTGGATTTGTTCCTCTATTTTCTTTAGGAATACCTGCAAGTATTGCCATAGCATTGCTTCTCGGTGCAATGATGATCCACGGGGTACAGCCAGGACCTTTATTTATACAACAAAAACCAGAAATGTTTTGGGGGGTTGTCGCCAGTATGTATATTGGTAACCTTTTGTGTCTAATTCTTAATCTTCCCCTAATAGGAGTCTGGGTACAGTTACTTCGAGTTCCTTTTAGAATCCTTTTTCCCATGATAACCATTTTCTGCCTGATTGGCGTATATACTGTTAATAACAACATATTCGATGTCTACCTCATGGTGATATTCGGAGTTGTTGGTTACCTCCTGAGGAAAAGAGGCTATGAACCAGCGCCATTAGCAATAGCCTTTGTACTTGAGCCTCTTGTAGAGGAAAACTTCAGGCAATCTTTAGCCATCTCACAAGGTAGCTTCTATATTTTTGTGTCACGGCCGATCTCCTGTGGTTTTGTTATTGCGACTTTAGTTATCATCGGGGTATCTATCTGGAAGAAGATATTAAAATCTAAGTAAAGCTGATATATGTCTAAAAGACTAAATCCTAAAAAATCAAGAAAGGAGTCCAATATGAGGGCAAAACATTTTCTTCTAATTCCATGCATATCAATTATTATATTACTGATGTTAGGGTTCGCAGATTTGAAATATGTATGGGCAGATTATCCAGAATCCCCTATCACAATTATTAATCCGTTTCCTCCTGGGGGGCTAACCGATGTGGTAGCAAGGACATTCTCGGAACAGTTGGAAAAATATTTTAAAAAGCCAGTAGTAGTGACGCATAAAGTAGGTGGCGGTATAACAGTGGGAGGTTATGCTGTTGCATCTTCAAAACCAGATGGTTATACGCTTGGGTGTTTTCCAATTATGGCAAGTATGCCCGAGGTATACTCTTATTTTATCAAGGCACCTTATACAAGTGAAGATCTAATACCCATTTGTCATGTTGCAATACCTATGACTACTTTTTCGGTTAGAGGTGACTCTCCGATAAATAGCTTTTCCGAGCTTATTGAGTATTTAAGAAAGAATCCTGGTACAACGTGGGCTGCATTCAGCAAGAGCAGTGCTGGCTATATTATAATGAGGCAAATCGAGAAACGCGAAAACTTAAAGATTACACCAGTTCTCTTAGAAGGGGACGCAAAAATAATACCTGCACTTCTTGGGGGCCACATAACTGTTGGTACTCCGGGGTACACACCGATAAAACAGCTTGTCGAAGCTAAAAAAATCAAATTGTTAGCCATTCATACAACCCCAACTGTGAAGAGGCGTGTGGAGTTCTTGCCTGATATTCCACTCATCTCTGAGTTCGGATATAAGATGGTTCCAACCTTTATCGGTATTTTTGCACCTAAGGGTACTCCCGTTAGCGTGGTTTTAAAACTAAGCAGAGCTTCTGAGGAGATATGTAAGAGCCCTTCTTTTTCAGCAAGATTAAAAGAGGTGGGATTGTTGCCACATTTCGAAGATCATGAAACTTTCAGAAAGTCTTTTGAAGGGCAGAAAAAGGAAATCAGTGAGATTTTTAAGGAGATAGGTTTAACTGCAGAATCACGCTAAATTGGGTGTCAAACAAAATACTTCTATTATTGATTTTTGATAACAGAAAGTTTATAAAGTTTGTGTTAATTTTAAAGGATTAGTATTTTAACAGGCTCAAATAAATATTTAAGGAGGAAGAATTCATGGATAGCTGGTTAAAGGGTAAGACAGCAATTGTTATAGGAGAGAGGGATGGAATACAGGGTCCCTCAATTGCAAAATGCCTTGAGGCTGCAGGTGCAAATGTTGTTTTTGCAGTAACTGAATGTTTTGTTTGAACAGCTGCAGGGACAATGGATCCGGAAAACCAGGCCCAGATAAAAAATATTGCTGAGCGTGCAAAGAGAGATAATATCCCGCATGATGATATTATTGTTGTACTTGGTGCAAGCGATATTGATGGAGCTTTAATATCAGCTGAAACAGTAACACAAGGGGACCCGAGTTTTACCGGACCATTGGCAGGGGTCTCGTTGAGACTTCCAGTTTATCATATCTTAGAGCCAAAGATTAGAGATGCTATACCAGAAGATGTTTATGAAGAGAATGTAGGGATATGGATGCTGGCTATAGAACCTGAAAAGATTGAGAAGATAGGAAGGGAGTTTGAGGAGATTCGTAAAAAGATTAATACAGATGCTTAGCATGGAGGGGGTGTTATGATCGAACTTAGCGGAGATAATTTTGAGCCCGAAGTGGTACAGTCAGACAAACCTGTTGTTATAGATTTTTGGGGGCCACAATGTGGCCCCTGTCTTGCCCTTATGCCTTATGTAGAGAGGCTTGAAGAGAAATACGGGGACAAGATAAAGATTTTAAAGATTGATGCATCAAAAAATCGTAGGCTATGTTTGAATCTAAGGGTACTGGGTCTTCCAACATTTCTTTTTTATAAGGGTGGGAAAGAGGTGAATAGATTAAGCGGTGGTAGTATAAAGATAGAGGATATAGAAGATGAGATAAAGAAACTTATAGGATAAGAAGGAGTATAAAGGTGACCGTTGTAATCAAAAATGCAAGCTATATAATGGTTCATGTCCCTGACTTTGTTCAATATGGATCGAAGCCCGTAAGAGACATAAATGAGAATCCTGAATTGAGGTGGGAGATAAAAAGGCATTTAAGGACATATGAAGAAGTCATAAATTATGCCCCACACCAGGTTTTTATAGGGAATAAACATCCTGACGAGCTTAACGATATCCCTAAACCATGGTATGAGAATCTTTTAGAGGATGGTAAAAGAGAGGGACCATTTGGAGAGATCATGCCTGAGGATGAATTCTATGGTTGGATGAAGGTTGCAGATGATTTTGATCTACTTTGGCTTGACCCCGAATTTATCGAGAAGATAAAACCTAAGTTTTCATCGCATCCATTTGTTAATGAGGCCTGGGTTAAAAAGTTAGGACAAGGTAAGGATCCTCAAAAGATAATGGGGATTATTAATGAAGGGGCAGCCCTACCACTCTTTTATAACGATAGACTCGTTGGATCAATCAGGAGGGATCATGATAAGGATGATACATTAAAGGCAGAGGTTTTACTTGAAAATTTAATGGCAAAGGCATCAGGTGCGTTAGCAATATTTCATCTTTTGAAATCAACAGGTATTTCATCGGCCGATGTTGATTTTGTATTGGACTGCACTGAGACCGCAATTGGTGATAGATATAATCGTGGAGGAGGAAGCCTTTCAAAGGCCTATGCCGAGATGGTAGGTTTTCTAAATGCCACAGGCAATGATGTAAGGGCATTCTGTTGTGCACCAAATCACGCAATTATAAATGCAGCAGGTCTTGTAGAATCCGGAATTTTTAAAAATGTTGTAGTTGCAGGAGGAGGATGTTTGGCTAAAATTGGTATGAAAAGCGCTGCCCACCTAAGACATAATATGCCCATCCTCGAAGATGTTATAGCTGGCATTGCCTTTCTTATTTCAAAGGATGATGGATATAGTCCGATCATAAGGCTTGACTCCATAGGTAAACACGATGTTGGGGCTGGTTCTTCTCAACAGGCCATCATGACTTCTTTGATTCTTAAACCCTTAAATCGTCTCGGAATGAAGATGACCGAGATAGATAAGTATTCAACAGAGCTTCACAATCCTGAGATCACCCTTCCTTCAGGGAGTGGCGATACACCTGGCACTAATTATAAGATCATGGCTTCCTTAGCAGCTTTGAATCATCATATTGATAAAACAGAGATTGATAAATTTGTTAAAGAGAGGGGCATGCCTGGCTACTGTCCTACTCAGGGACATGTCCCATCTGCTGTGCCATTTATAGGTCATGCCATAAAAGCAATGAAGGAGGGTAAGATAAAAAGGGCTATGTTTGTAGCCAAAGGAAGTCTTTTCTTAGGAAGGATGTCTCAGCTCTCTGACGGTATATCTTTTATTCTTGAGGCCAATCCTAATTCTTCGAAGAGTTAAGAAGGTTTCTAATACTCCTTTTTCTCCTCTATATATTTTTCTGCTGCAAAGGCTGCAGTTGCTCCATCTCCTACAGCTGTAGAGATTTGATAAAGCAATTTTTTACGGCAATCTCCTGCAGCAAATATTCCACTTACAGAAGTCTCACAGTTCTCATTTGTTAGGATGTATCCTTCAGTATCCATTTTCACTAAATCTTTTAAAAACCTCGTTCGAGGTATCCTTCCTATGAAGAGAAAGATACCATCAACGGGATGCTCTTTTATTTCGTTCGTTTTTACATTCCTTATGATTGCAGACTTAACTGTCTTATCACCTTTAATTTCTTCAAGGACTGAATTCCATAGAAATTTTATTTTTGGATTTGAAAAGGCCCTTTCCTGATATAATTTGGTAGCTCGCAAAGAATCTCTTCGATGAACAATAGTTACTTCACTTGCAAACTTTGTTAAATAAAGGGCTTCTGTTAGGGCAGAATCCCCTCCTCCTACTACAATAATTGGGGAGTCTTTAAAGAATGCCGCATCACAGGTTGCACAGAAGGAGACCCCTCGACCTATAAACTCATCTTCACCTGGGATACCAAGTTTACGCCACTCTGTCCCGGTAGATATAATGACTGCCTCTGCCTTATAATCCGATTCATAAGTCTTAACTATCTTTAAATCTTTTTCTAAAATGATATTGACTGCCTCTGCGCTTACGATTTCGACTCCAAATCTTCTTGCTTGTTCTTCCATTAATGAAGAAAGTTCACCTCCAGTAATACCATTAGGAAATCCAGGAAAATTTTCGATAAGATCTGTGGTTGTCATCTGACCACCAACAAGACCTGTCTCGATGATAAGGGTCCTTAGTTTTGATCTTGCTGCATAAATGCCAGCAGTTATTCCTGCAGGTCCTCCGCCAATAATGATAATCTCGTAAAATCTATTTCCGAGAGGGATTTTTGTCTTTTTGGAAAAACTTGCCTATTACAAAAATTATATTCTATACCTCGGAAGGTTGATAAGCGATTATACAAAAATTGATGACCTTCAAATGTATAGAATAAGCAATAAAAATTGTCAATGATTTAAGGCCAGATGTTCTTACTTTTGGTGATGATAATCAAGTTTGAATTCAGCTTTTGGATAGATTATTATTACAGAAAAATAATTGAAAATTTAGCGGAAATAATCTTTTAAATAACTTAGGAGGGTTATAAAAAATGAAATCGAAAAAGATCTCGATCATTATTTTTATATTTTTAATCATCCTCTACAATACACATGCCTTCTCAATAACAGAGGATGAGAAAAATAACATCGCTGTCTATGAGAAGGTAGCAGATGGGGTAGTTAACATCACAAGTATCGCAATACAATTAGATTTTTTCTTTACACCATTTCCCACCCAGGGATCAGGCTCTGGGTCTATTATAGATTCGAAGGGACACATTCTTACAAATCATCACGTAGTTGCCAATTCCCAGAGGCTTGAGGTTACATTGGCAGATGGTTCAAAATGGCCTGCAAAACTGGTTGGATCTGATCCAGATAATGATCTTGCAGTAATAAAAATAAATGCACCTAAGGAAAAGCTTAAGGTAATTCCTATGGGAGATTCAAAAAACCTTAGAATCGGGCAGAAGGTATTAGCCATTGGGAATCCATTTGGCCTTGAGAGGACATTAACAACGGGTGTTATAAGTTCCCTTGGAAGAACAATACGCTCTGAAGATGGTTACCTCATAGAGGATGTGATTCAAACAGACGCAGCTATAAACCCCGGGAATTCTGGTGGTCCTCTACTTAACTCTAATGGAGAGATAATAGGAATCAATAGTGCGATTATCAGTCCTTCGGGTGGAAGTGTGGGTATAGGTTTTGCTATTCCTGTGAATACAGCAAAGAGGGTGATTCCTGAATTAATAGCAAAGGGATATGTATCTTATCCCTGGATTGGTGCAACCATTCAGTCTCTTATTCCAGAGATTGCTAAATATTTGAAATTGAAGATTGAACGTGGGGCAATGATCGCTGAAGTAGTGGAAGGTGGACCTGCAGATAAGGCAGGCATCAGGGGTGGAAATCAAAGGATTCAAGTTGGCAACATGATCGTCATTGTAGGTGGTGATATTGTTGTGAAGGTAAATCAGCACGAGGTAAAGACACACGATGACCTGATTCGCTACATTCGTGAAAAGAGACCAGGCGATTCCATTATACTCAAAGTTTATCGTAAGGGGAATTTTATAGATGTTAAAGTAACCCTTGGTGAACGTCCAAGAAGAAGGTAACAGAAAAAATCATATTCGAAAGGTTTGAAACCCTACCTCAACAATCTTTCGGGGATTTTTTCATATAAAATTCTTAACCTTTTATCAAACAACAGAGGGTGGGGTCATTTATTGAACTCGGGATAGAAGAGGGTGTAAAGTTGATTTTGATTAATTTTATATAAAAATGGGTTAAAATTTTTATAGATTTTCAAAGAGGAGAAATTGCCATGGCAACAGATCAGATAGGTGTCATAGTGGTAGATATCCAGGCAGATTTTACAAAATTTAGAAATGGATCACTTGCAGTTGAAGGGACAGATGAAGGATATATCAGACTTGTCGAAGATCAAACAAGAAGGCTAAAGACTCAAGGTTTTCCTATATATGCGACACAGGATTGGCATCCAAAAGATCATCTATCTTTTTATACAAATCATCCTGGTAAAAAGCCGTTTGATATAATTAAACTCAATGGCAGGGATCAGGTTTTGTGGCCACCACATTGTGTCCAGAATACTTCAGGTGCTGAGATTTTAATATATAAAGAATTATTCGATGCTATAGTAAGGAAGGGGATGGATCCAGATTATGACAGTTATTCTGGTTTCCAGGATGATGGCGGAAAAAAGACAGAAATGGGCAGAATCTTAAAGGAACATAAAATCAATAAATTAATAATATATGGAATTGCTACAGATTACTGTGTCAAGGCAACAGTACTTGATGCAAGGGCTGAAGGTTATAAGGTGATTATGATTAAAAACCTTTCTCGTGGGGTTTCACCAGAGACATCCGAAAAGGCAATAGAAGAGATGAAGGCAAAAGGTGTTTTAGTGCTTGATGATATTGATTTAGAAAGGATAAGGTCTTTATAAAATTTATTTAAAAATAATAGGGAAAGGAGTTATAAAGATGTGCGAGGGGATTACAAGGAGGAGTTTTCTAAGGGGTTCAATTATAGGGGGGATGGCATTAGGACTTGGAGCTGGAATATATGAATTATCCTTCGGCCAGACAACAAACATCCGTTTCAGTACCTGGCATCCACCAATGAGTAGAGAAGTTAAGACTGTCTGGGAACCCATGCTTGAACAGATAAAGAAGAGAAGCAGCGGGAAGATTTCCTATACGATGTATGCAGGTTCTGCACTTGGCAAGGGGCCTGAACATTACGATATTGTTGCAAAAGGCCTTTCAGATATGGGTTATTTTACTGCAACTTGGACACCGGGACGATTTCCTCTTTCAGACGTATTATCTCTGGCCGTATGGGTGGATGGAAAGGATTTAGCTACTGATATCGGAAATGCAATGTATAAACGAATCCTTTATCGAGAATTTAAAGATGTGAAGATAATTGAATTAAATGGATGCATACAGTCGTTTCTATGGACGAAGAAGCCAGTTCGATCTCTGGCCGATACCAAAGGATTGAAGATCAGGACACCCGGAGGACACCAAACCCATTATATTAAGGCCCTGGGGGCAGAGCCAATCTTCATGCCTCTTGGTGATGTCTACATGGCCATGGAAACAGGAACAGTAGATGGTTTAGTCACATGTCCCCCGTTTGTTCTTGCATACAAGCTTTATGAAGTTGCAAAACATGGGGTAATTGCCACATTTGGTTGTGTTACAGAAGGAGTGGTAATGAACCTTGAGAGCTGGAAGAAACTACCAGAAGATCAGAAAAAGATTATTGAGGAAGTCAGTGAGAATCCCTTTAAAACTACAGGAGGTCTGACCAGAGAAGTTTATAAGGTGATGATGAAAGAGATTGCAGATAGAGGAGTAACCCTTTATACACTTCCTCCAGAAGAAGCAGAAAGATGGTATGAAGGATTCAGGGAAGTAACAAAAAAGTGGGTTTCTGACCTTGAGGCAAGAGGGCTTCCGGCAAGAGAGACAGTTAGGATGTTTAACGAGGAATGTGAGAAGCGAGGCGTTAAGGTGGTTGCCTTCCCAAAAGAATGGAAATAAGGATCTCATAAAGGCAATAAAAGAAGGAGAGGGTGATAAATATCACCCTCTCATTATATCTGTTTAGGATAGATAGTCCATGGAGATCAAAAAATGGATTCAGAAAATTAATTTCTATATCTGTGTGACCGGAATGATCTTTCTTCTACCCCTAATGTTTCTTACAACTGGCGATATCCTTGGAAGAAGATTTTTTTCAAAGACAATCCCTGGAACTTTTGAAATTTCTGAATATATATTAGCTATTGTCATCCTTCTGGGGGCTGGCTATACCCAGCAAGTCAAAGGGCATGTAAGCGTCGATTTTCTTATATCTCTACTGAACAATAGGTATAGTACACTTTGTAAGATTCTTACTACATCGCTAAGTCTTTTTATCATTGGTATCCTCATCTGGCAGGGCTACTTTGAAGGAATCCGTGAGCGGACAGTTTCCGATATGTTAAGAATACCTCAATCTCCTTTTAGACTTCTTGTTGCCGTAGGAGGTTTTCTCCTCTGGCTTGAACTTCTAATAGATCTCTTTGATTTGATTGGAAAACTCGTAGGGGGAAGGAAATGAAATGAGCCCTATCGTAGCAGGGATCTTGGGGAGTGTTTTGCTTGTAATTCTTCTCTTTCTTGGTATGCCAATTGCTTTTGTTATGATGTTTGTTGGTTTTTTGGGTATTGGTTATCTGACCTCTTTTAATGCTGCATTGCCTGTTGTAGCAAGGACTCTTTATGAAACTGCATCGCATTATCCATATACAGTAATTCCACTTTTTATTTTGATGGGAGGATTTGCTTCGAGTGCTGGCCTCACTCGTGAGCTTTATGAGAGTTTTGATAAATGGTTTAGAAGGATGCCTGGAGGCCTGGGCATTGCAACCATAGCTGCCTGTGCATTTTTTGCTGCACTTAGTGGTTCTTCTGTGGCTGCCTCAGCAGCAATAGGAACGATTGCAATTCCTGAAATGAGGCGATTCAATTATGATCCAAGATTAGCTGTAGGGGTAGTGGCAGCAGGAGGGACGCTTAGCTTTCTTATCCCACCATCTCTGGGCTTTGTCGTCTATGGAATGTTAACTGAACAATCTATTGGAAAACTCTTAATATCTGGGATTTTTCCAGGGATCATCCTTTCTTTGGCATTTATCCTTATAATAATCTTAGAAGTTAAATTGAATCCGAGTTTGGCTCCAGCAACTTCTGGAGAAATAAGTTTAAAAGAGAAGATCCTTGCTCTTTCCGGAATATGGGAGACTATCGTTGTTTTCTTTATTGTGATGGGGGGGATCTATCTTGGTTTTATCAATCCTACAGAGGCTGGGGCTTTCGGTGCAATAGCACTTTTTATAATCGTGATGTTGAAGGGGAAATTAACATTGAAAAGCCTGACAACATCTTTACTTGAGGCAACAAGAATATCTGTTTTTGTCCTTTTCTTGGTGGCTGGAGCAAATGTATTCAGTTATTTCCTTGCACTTTCCACTATCCCGATGGCTGTCTCAAACTGGATGGCAGGTCTACAGGTTTCAAAGTATTTTATTCTCTCAATCATAATCCTCATATATCTATTTATGGGATGTTTCTTAGATGCAATCTCCATGATGGTTCTAACAATGCCAGTAATATTTCCAGTCATCAGGTCATTAGGATTTGATCCTATCTGGTTTGGGGTGATCTGTGTGATTATGATGGAAGCAGGATTAATTACACCACCTGTGGGGCTAAATGTCTACACCCTTTCAGGAGTGGTAAGGGATGTCCCCATGGAGACTATCTTTCGAGGTGCTTTACCCTTTCTTTTAGCCATGGTTTTGGTTGTAATCATAATTACGATATTTCCAGAGATAGCACTCTTTCTTCCCAAAATGATGGTCAGATGATATGAGAAATATCTCCTTCACCCTTAACGCTACTGCCGCCCATAAATCCATGCAAAAGGACCTTATAAGGTACCAAATGTTTATTTTGAGGGCAGGATGTTTTATATTTCTTTCAATACTAAGTTAATTGAGCAAAGATAATATAGGAGGAGGTTTTTTTATGTTATTTCGAAGAATTAAAGAGTTATTTATTGCAACAAGACCATGGTCATTCACTATGTCTTTGATTTCAGTTACAATAGGGACATTGATAGCAGCAGAAGAGGGTCAGATATTTTGGGGATGGTTTGTATTGGTGTGTATCGGGATTATATTTTTCCATGCAACAGCAAATGTTTATAACGATTATTTCGATACACGTTATAAAGTTGACCAACCCGATTCGCCAACAGCACTATATCGTCCCCAGCCAATTCTTACAGGGATGTTTACACCTTCACAGCTTTTAAAAGAAGCTATCTCCTTTAATATAATAACTGTTATAATTGGATTGATCCTTTCTTTTTCTCGCACTTTTATCGTCTTCTGGATTGGATTGATAGGTTTTTTTGCATGCCTTTTTTATACTGCTTCTCCAATAAAATTTAAATATAGGGCCTGGGGTGAATTTTTTGTCTTTCTGATGTGGGGGCCATTGATGTTTGAAGGTGCCTATGCTGTTCAAAGACAGGTTCTTTCATTAAAGGCATTTTATGTGTCTATTCCATTTGGAATCCTGGTAGCCCTGGTTTTACTTGCAAATAATATTCGGGATATTGAGTATGATTCAAGGCAAGGAATCAAAACAATAGGGATATTGCTTGGGAGTAAAAGAAGTTTCTTCCTTTATGGGATTCTCATAGTTGTCTCCTATCTATACTTAATTTTCATGGTAGTTTTTGGATTATTGACACCTTGGACTCTATTGGTGCTTTTATCCTTTCCAAAGGCCCTCTATCTTATGAAGGATTTTATGAAGAGGATACCTGAGGCTGCAGATGCAATCACTGCCCAACTGAACACAATTTTTGGTCTCCTTTTAATCTTTGCTTTAATCCTTAATCAAGTGGTGCCCTTGTGATATTTGCAGGGATATTAATTGCATCAATTTGCTGGGCGCTTACATTCGGTTCTTCTTTTGGAAACTTTTGGTTAAAGATTGGCCTGTCTGTACTTATTGTTACAACCTATTCACTTTTCTTTGAAAGACCAAGGATCTCTTTAAGTATCAAATCGATTATTTGGGGATTTATCTCAGCAAGCATACTCTATATTATTTTTTTAATTGGTAATAGAATTTCTTCAAGTATAATTTCAGGCTCAGAGGCCCAGATAGAAGATATTTATCTAATGGGAATTGAAACAAATAAGATTCTTGTTTTTCTCCTACTTTTATTCATTACTGGACCGGGTGAAGAGATATTCTGGCGAGGATTTTTACAGAAACATATGATGCAAAGATTTGGATCCTTGATCGGATTCATTATTACAACATTAATCTATTCTGGAGTCCATATCTTTTCGATGAATCTTATTCTTATATTTGCCTCACTTGTAGCTGGTGCATTTTGGGGGATTCTTTACATGTGGAAAAAAGATCTATTAATTCAGATAATTTCACATTCATTATGGAGTGCTACAATCTTTGTAATCGCACCTGTTAAATAAGAATTGCGGAGTTTAAATAATTCTTATGGATGATACTTTTCATATTCAGTGGCATATTACAAATCTCTGTAATTTACGCTGTAAACATTGCTATCAAAATGATTTTTCGAATGTTCTTGAACTTGATATAAAAGGTCTTAGAACAGTTTCAGAAAATATTATTAACACACTTGAAAAATGGGGTAAGAGGGCTTGTATAAATCTTACAGGTGGAGAACCACTTCTAAAACCTGAATTGTTTGACCTCCTAAGAATACTTGAACAAAGTATCTGGATCTATGAATTAGGAATAATAACAAATGGGATTTTTCTGGATGAAAGGATAGTAAAGGGTTTTTCTGAATTCTCGAAATTTAAAAAGCTTAAGGTATCTCTCGATGGTGCCAGTGCCGAAGTAAATGATTCTATACGTATGGGAAAAACATTCTCCAGGGTTATTAAAAATTTATCATCTATTAAGGGAGAGAGAGATTTTGAAATTATCTTGATGTTCACTGTAATGAAGAGGAATATACAAGAGCTTCCATCTTTTTTTGAACTATCTAAGGTCTTAGGAGTAAATGGGGTTATAATTGAGCGATTCATACCCTTGGGTAAAGGAGCTGAGATAAGAGATGAGGTTTTGAGTAAAGAAGATTGGAGAAGATTAATAAGAATGCTTTCTGAAATCTTTTCAATTGATGAAGAGGAATCGTTTCTTTCTTTTCAGGCATTTCAAGTTAGTTTTAATAAAGAAGAAACCATGCTATTTGGTGCTCCATGCGTAATAGGGAAAGATGGTCTCTGTATAATGCCAAATGGTGATGTGTTTCCATGCAGGAGATTACCGATTTCAATTGGCAATCTCTTAGATAAGCAATTAAAAGAGATATGGGATGGATCTGAACTTTTAAAAGCTTTAACTGATAGAAAGAACATAAAGGGTAAGTGTAAAAGTTGTAATATTGATAATTGCTTTGGATGTAGAAGCCTTGCCCTTTCATTGAGCGGTGATCCCTTCTCAGAAGACCCTCATTGCTGGTACGAATTTTAAACCTTTTCCAATTGATTAGGCATAAATTTTGCTATTAATTTTTGTATCTCATAGATGATTGAGTATTTGCGAATGCCCAAAGGGTGCCTGAGCAATCCGATGAAGTCATTACGAGCCCGAAGGGTGTGGTAATCTCATAGGTTTCTTGCTTAGTTCGGAATGACTCTTTGAGAGAGATTGCTTCAGATTTGCCTCGCAATGAAAATGCAGGGGAAAATTTATTTTTTACTTGACAAAATTTTGTCTATTATGTCATCTTTTTATAAATTTTTTCATTTTTGGAGGGGTTTAAGATGTACAAATTTGTCATTTTGACAATTTTTTTACTATTTTTAAATTCATGTCTTCCCCATATAACTTATAGCCCTGAAAAAAATCATTCCTCTAAAAAAGATGAAAACGAAATCAAACCAATGCTTTTTAGTCAGGAAGAATTAGACTCATTTTTTTCAAAAAGAGAGACTTTTCAAAGATCTACTGATCTCGAGTTTAGTCAAATATCTTTAGTTAATGGATCACAGGTGGTAAGACTCGAACTACCAATTAGTGAGGAGTCAAACGATGACTTTAATCTTGAGATTCTTCCAGGAGATTATCTTAAACAAGAACCGAGTTTTGATATACCAATTGTTATAAATGAGAAGGTAGAACATTTCATACAATATTTTCAAACTATAGCAAGAAATCGGTTCTCCAATTGGTTGGCCCGCTCAGAGAAATATATCCCTTTTATGAAAAACCTCTTAAGAGAGAACGGATTGCCTGAAGACCTCGTTTATTTAGCATTGATAGAAAGTGGTTTTAATCCTTATGCCTACTCGAGAAGTAAGGCCTCCGGTCCATGGCAATTTATATATCTTACAGGAAGAAAGTATGGCCTTAAGGTGAATTGGTGGGTTGATGAGAGGAGGGATCCAGAGAAGTCAACAATAGCAGCAGCCAAATATCTAAAAGATTTATATGACATGTTTGAATGCTGGTTTCTTGCAGCAGCAGGCTACAATGCAGGCGAGAATAAGATAATCAATGCAATAAAGAGATATAGAACAGAGGATTTTTGGGAATTAACAAAATATAGATATCTGAAGAAGGAAACGAAAGATTATGTCCCACAGATGATAGCAGCTGCTCTCATTGCAAAAGATCCAGAAAAGTATGGTTTTACCGATATTGAATATGAAGAACCACTTCAATACGACAAAGTAAAAGTCCCGCCTGCAACAGATCTTCGAATCATTGCAAAGGCATGTGAGATTTCATTGGAAGAGTTAAAAGATCTTAACCCTGAATTGTTAAGGTGGTGTACCCCTCCTTACGAACAGGATTATGAAATAAAGATCCCATTCGGAAAGAAAGAAATATTTTTAAAGAATTTTGAGAAATTTAAACCAGATGGTAACTTTCAATTTGCCACTCACATTGTAAGAAGGGGGGATACACTTTCAAAAATCGCAAAGAGATATGGTGTTCCGGTAGAGCCTATTGTTGAGATTAATAAGATTAAAAAGACAACCAACATTTCGACAGGGATGAATCTCATTATTCCCATTCCTAAATCATCTAATGGAAAGAAGGTCTTGGCAGGAAACAAGGTTTCAAGAGAGGAAGGCTTTAACAATAGCAAAATGGAAGAAGAAATTATTTATACTATAAAACCCGGAGATACATTATGGAGCATCTCTTCTGAAATGGGAATAAACATAGGAGCTCTAAGTAAATGGAATAATCTTCATCCCGAGAAAAAACTAATGCCTGGTGATAAAATAAGGATTAAGGTTACACACTCAGACTCAAATCCTGGAGAATTAAAAACAGATAAAAACGAAAAAAATATTATTTATATAGTTAAATCAGGTGATACCCTTTGGGGTATAGCAAAAAAATATAATTTAACAATATCTGATATTAAGACCATAAATAATATAGGAGATTCTGATCTCATAT
>JBBIOI010000011.1:0-45101 GCA_037443425.1 Deltaproteobacteria bacterium | reverse complement strand
AATGTTTTATTTCTATCATCTCGGTAACCAGATCAGCCTTTTCAATAACTTCTAATTTTGCATTTCTTCCTGTAAGAACGATTTCCACAGAGTCGGGTTTAGAATCAATTAAATTGAGTAAATCGGAAAGAGGAATCAAGCCATAGTCTATAGCGACATTTATCTCATCAAGGATCACAATATCATATTTTTTACTTAATATTTCTTCTTTTGCGAGAGATAATGCTTTTTTTGCGAGTTCAATATCTATTGGATCTGGATTTGTTTTTGACACAAACGTATCTCTTCCACTCTGTATAATCACGAGGTTTGGAGACAATCTTTTCGAGGCCTCGATTTCACCATAATTGATGTCTCCCTTCATGAATTGAATCATTAGGACTTTAAGACCATGTCCAACTGCCCTTAGTGCTAAGCCCAAGGCAGCAGTAGTCTTGCCTTTTCCATTTCCAGTATATACCTGAATAAGTCCCCTTTCCATATATTTAACAGAGTTCACGGATCTGGGCCATTATTTGTTCACTTCTGAAATGTTTCAAACTTATTGCACCAGAAGGACATGTTGCATTACAGGCTCCACAACCCTTACAGAGGGCTTCATTAACAGTCATCACCTTTCTGTAAGGATCCATTTTTAAGGCTCTAAACTCACAGATTTGTTCACATAGTCCACATCCGGCGCATATAAGTTCATCAACGATAGCTGTTACAGGTTCTATCCTCACTTTGCCCGTAAAAAGAGGAGTCATTGCCCTTGATGCTACACCATGGGCCTGTGAGATTGTATCACATATATCCTTTGGTCCCTGACATGTTCCCGCAAGAAATATGCCTTCTGTTGCTGTATCGAGAGGTCTTAGCTTAGGATGTATTTCAAGGAAAAACCTGTCAGAACTTTGGCTCAGTTTTAACACACTCTTTAGACGTTCAGCATCCTTTCTTTGGGTTAGGCCTGTAGCGAGGACTATAAGGTCAAATTTATCTTCGTATACCTCTCCTAAGAGTTCATCCTCTGCTTTTACAACAAGCCTTTCGTCTTTCTCATAGATTTCCGAAGGTATTCCCTTGCGGTAAATGATACCCTTTTTTTGAACCTGCTCATAGAACTGTTCATATCCCTTTCCAAAGGTTCTGACATCAATATAACAGATGACTATTCGAGCCTCAGGTAGTTTCTCTTTAATTAAATAGGCCTGCTTTGCTGTATACATACAACAGACCCTTGAACAGTATTCATTTCCAACAGTCTTATCCCTTGATCCAACGCACTGGATAAATAGTATATCTTTTGGTACTTTCCCATCTATTAAGAGCTTACCAGAAGTGGGTCCGGTTTTTGATAGGAGACGCTCCAATTCAATAGATGTGATTACATTTCTATAATTTTTATAACCAAATTCCGCTTTGAGATTTGGATCAAAAGGCTCAAAACCTGTAGCCACTATTATGGTCCCCACATCTAACCATACCTCCATGCCAACTTCTTCAAATTGAATAGCTCCTTTGGGGCATACATCTCGACATTTTCCACATTCACCTTTTTTTAGAAATAGGCATGCTTCTGGATCTACTGTATATGATAGAGGTATTGAAAATGGATTAGGTAGATATATAGCTTTTCGCTTTGTTAATCCCATATTGAACTCATCGGGTACTTCAACAGGGCAGACCTCCTCACATTTTCTACAGCAATCACATACGTCTTTGTTTACGAATCTTGGACGATGTTTCACCTTTACCCTGAAATTTCCAACGAACCCTTCTACCTCTTCCACTTCAGAGTTTGTAAGAAGATGTATCAAAGGATGTTTTTCAACCTCTTTCATCTTTGGGAGTAATGTATCAATAGTTTCATCCAAATTTGGAAATGTGCGGTCCCATTTGATTATATGACCACCAAGAGTGGGAGTCTTTTCTATCAGATATACCTCAAAGCCTGAGTTTGCGATATCAAGACTGGCCTGAGTTCCAGCAATACCTCCGCCAATCACCATGACCGAAGGGATAACACTCACCTCATTTTCTTCTAAGGGTTCGTGTAGCGATACCTTTGCAACTGCTGAGGATACAAGTTCCATAGCCTTTCTGGTTGCTTCCAAGATATCTGTATGAACCCATGAGCACTGTTCGCGGATATTTGCAATTTCTAAGAGGTATGGGTTTAATCCCGAGGCCTTTAAAGCCTTTCTAAATGTTAATTCATGCATCCTTGGTGAACAGGCAGCAACAACAATTCTATCAAGCCCAAGCTCCACTATATCTTTTTTGATCAAATCCTGACCCGGATCTGAACACATATACTGATAATTTCTTGCTATCTTAACATTTGGAAGGGTCTTAGCAAACTCTCTTAAACTTTCAACATCCACTGTTGATGCAATATTAACCCCACAATGACAGATATATACACCTATCTTCATCTTAAATATGCCTTTAAAACTTGTAGGATAAATTCTAACCTAAAACTCATAAACTCAAACTTTGATTTTTTCCCTTAACAAGCAGACTACAAGCCAAGGCAGCCACTCCACTTGCCTGCGAAACAGTATCTGGAATATCCTTTGGGCCCTGGCAACACCCTGCTATATATATGCCTTTCAGTTTTGTTTTAATTGAATCATGGACCTCTAATTCCTTGAAAAAACCGTCTGGAGATTTTTCAAGCCCAATAATCTTTGATAAAGATTCATCCTCCTTACGGGGGACAAGACCTGTTGCAAGGACTACGAGATCTGCCTCCAATTCGAAGGGTTCTCCTAAGAGGGTATCTTCTCCTCGAATGATTAGTTTTCCGTTCTTCCTATATATTTCTGAAGGATTACTTCTTCGATAGATGATATTCTCCTTTTGAACCCTTTCATAGAATTCTTCAAAACCTTTTCCAAAGGCCCTTACATCCATAAAAAGGACTGTTATCTTTGCACCTGGAAGCTTTTCTCTTAAGAGATGTGCCTGTTTTGCTGTATACATACAGCAGACCCTTGAACAGTATTCATTTCCTACTGTTTTATCTCTTGAGCCAACACAATGGATGAATACAATAGATTCGGGTTTCTTTCCATCAATAATAATTTCTCCTTTTGTAGGACCCGAGGCAGAGCAGAGCCTTTCAAGTTCAAGGCCTTGAATCACATTTGGATAGATTCCATATCCAAATTCAGGCTTATTTTTTGGATCGAAAGTATCGAATCCCGTGGCTACTATGATAACCCCAACCTTGATTTCAAAAATATTTTCTTTCTGCTCAAAGTCAATGGCTAAGGCTTTACATGCATCAAGACATGTCTTTTTACATTTCCCTTTACTCAAAAAGAGACAACTCTTTTCATCTATAACCGCTTTCAGCGGAACCGCCTGTGGAAAGGGTATATAAATTGCCCTTCTTTTTGAAAGACCTAAATTGAACTCGGATGGTACCCCTTTTTTTAAGACACATGCCTCTGTGCAATCACCACATCCGGTACATCGAGCTGGGTCTACATAAGTGGGTTTTTTTCTTATCTTTACACTGAAATTTCCAGCCTCTCCCTTAACATCTACCACCTCTGCATAGGTGATAAGATTGATATTAGGATGATTAGCTACGTCAACCATCTTAGGGGTTATAATGCATGCAGAGCAGTCAAGGGTTGGAAAGGTCTTATCAAGCTGGGCCATATGGCCCCCAATGGATGGATCCTTTTCGACTAAATGGACTTGAAAACCTTTGTCCGCAATATCAAGCGATGCTTGCATCCCGCCAATTCCAGCACCAATGACCAATGCTTCAGGGATAAACCCTTTTGTATCCATCCCTACCTTAGACCTTTGAATCCTTAATCTACTTAATCTTCCCCATTAAGGCAGAGGCAATCGTATTCTTTTGAATCTCCTTTGTCCCTTCATATATCTCAGTAATCTTTGCATCACGATAGAACCTTTCTACCTCATACTCTGTAATATATCCATAACCACCAAAGATTTGGATAGCCTCGTCAGCTATCTCTACAGCCACCCTTGCACAATACATCTTTGCCATGGATGTAAGTTTTGGATCGATCCTTTTTTGATCCAGATTCCACGCAGCCTTATATGCAAGTAGCTTTGCCGCCTCAATCTTTGTTGCCATATCAGCAAGTTTATGTTGTGTTGCCTGAAAATCTATTATCCTCTTTCCAAACTGCTGCCTGCGCTTCGAATAATCAAGCGCCCGATCAAATGCACCCTGCGCTATCCCAAGCGCCTGAGCTGCAACCTCTATCCTGCTTTCGTCAAAAAACTCAAGCACCTGATAAAATCCCCTATTTTCTTCACCAATGAGATTCTCTACAGGGACTCTTACATCACTGAATGAAAGTTCAGCCGTAGGAACCATCTTCAGCCCCATCTTCGGAGAGATCTCATTAGCATCAAACCCATCAACACCCCTTTCAACAATAATCGTAGATTGCCCCCTATAGCTCGGTTGGGCCTGTGGATTTGTCTGACAAAGGACTACAAAAAAGTTTGCATGTGTACCGTTTGTAATAAATGTTTTTGTCCCATTGATGATAAAGAAATCCCCCTTTCTTATGGCAACTGTTGAAAGAAGTGTGATATCACTGCCATGGTCGGGCTCTGTATATGCCCCTCCTGAGATAAATTCACCTTTTGCAATGGGTATCAGATACTTCTTCTTCTGCTCATGAGTTCCAAATTTGAGGATAAGTTCTGATGAGAAGTCTACTGTACTTAAAGCCATCCCTACGCTTGAATCCCTTCTGCAGAACTCCTCCACAACCAAAAGATTTTCAAAGACTCCGTAGCCCTGACCACCATACTCCTCCGGAAAGTGGATCCCAATAAAACCAAGCCTTGCTGCCTTTTTCCATATCTCCTTGGGAAACTCATGCCTCTGCTCAAGTTCAAGGATCTTATCCTTATCACACTCCCCTTCAATAAACTCCCTTGCAGCCCTCTGAATCTCCTTCTGCTCCTGAGTTAATTCAAAATCCATCTCTTGCCTCCTTTTTCAAAACTTCTATCTATCTCTGTCTTAATTCCTTAAGCTTATCCTTTATAAGAGGAACAACCTTAAATAGATCACCTACAATCCCGTAATGGGCAACATTAAATATTGGCGCCTTTGGATCCTTATTTATAGCAATAATGGTTCCTGCACCCCTGATCGCAGCAACATGTTGAAATGCACCACTTATTCCAATGGCAATATATACCTTTGGCTTAACTGTCTTCCCAGATGTCCCAACCTGTCTCTCCTTTGGAAGCCACTTCTTATCCACAACCGGCCTTGAACAGGAAAGTGTCCCTCCCAGCGCATCAGCCAATTCCTTAACAAGAGGAATATTTTGGGCCTCCTTAATCCCTCTGCCAACAGAGACAAGGATATCGGCCTGTGTTATATCCACCTCACCTACAGATGCCTCTACATACTGAATAAAACGTCTTGCAAGGGCCTCATCTTTTAAATTAGAAGATAGGGTCTGAATCTCACCTGAAATAGAAATCTCTTCCTTTACAGGGAAAGCACCCTGACGGATGGTAATCATGAAGGGTGGCTTCTTATTAAAACTCACCGTTGAATTTACCTTTCCACCATAGATCTGACGGGTAAGTATAAAACTATCATTCTCAATATCTATGCCCACACAATCAGGACAGAAAGGTATATTCAATTTAGTTGCAAGGCTTGGTGCAAAGTCCATCCCCATTGCTGTATGGCCAATAAGTATTAAAAAAGGCCTCCTCTCCAATATGAATTGGCTCAAGACCTTTTCATAGGTCTCTGAATTATAGAATTCGAGTCTTTCGTCTTCGATCAAAAAGAGGTGATTTGCCTTCTTGCTTAATACCTCTGAAAAATCCTTTATCCCTTTGCCAAGAATAACAACCGAGACCTCTGAACCAATCGCCTTTGCAAGCTGGTTAGCCTTTGATACCATCTCATAGGTAATATCTCTTAGCTCTCCTTTTCTATGCTCAGCAACAACCATTATCTCATTCATCAAGATACTCCTCCTTTCTCCTTCAATATCTCAATAAACTTCAAGGCCACATCATCAGGCTTTCCTTCCAGTATAACTGCACCCTCTCCTGAAGGAGGTAAAAAAACCTTTTCTAAGCGAATGTTTGAACCTAAAACCCCCACCTCTTCAGCCGTGAGATTTAGATCCTTGGCACCATAGAGCTTGATCTCCTTCTTCGCTACTTTTCGGATCCCCATTATCGAGACATACCTCGGCTCATTAATCCCTGTCTGAATAGTAAGCACTGCAGGAAGATCTATCTCCAGGACCTCCTCTAAACCTCCCTCCAGTTCCCGATGGACCATTGCCTTCTTTTCTTGAATCTCAAGACGATTGACAAGCGAGGCATGAGGGATTTTTAAGAGCTCTGCTATTGTAACCCCTACCTGGCCAAAACCATCATCCTCAGCCTGCGCCCCTGTTAAGATTAAGTCATAGGGTATTTTCCGAATCGCCTCTGCCAATATCCTTGCAGTCACATAACCATCAGATCCCTCAAAGGCTGGATCACTCAATCTGATTGCCTCGTCTGCACCCATTGCAAGACACTTTCTCAAGGTTTCATTCGACTCCTCCCCTCCCAGCGATATCACAGTCACTGTCCCACCTAACTTCTCCTTCAACCTTATTGCCTCCTCAATGGCATAGCTATCCCATTCATTCAGGTCAAATGTGAGTCCACTTCTATCAATATCCTTTCCAGATTTATCAATAAATATATCGGCTTCAGAGGTCTCAGGAACCCTTTTTACACAAACAACGATATCCATCTCTTCCTCCTCCTATAATATTTAATATCATTCTATTGCCTCAATAAGTAACTCTGTTAAATCCATAACACGTATCTTCTCCTCATTGCCCGTAGTCTTAACAGCATCCTCCAGCGTAAGCAGACAGAATGGACACGCTGTTACAATTACGTCCACACCAAGCTCAAGTGCATCCCTTACACGGATTTCAGCCAATCTTTCACCTTCGGATGAGGATTCTACCCACATCCTTCCCCCTCCACCTTCACAACAGAGACTTCTCTCCCTTGAACGATCTAATTCCTTAAAGGTGACCCCAGGGATCGCATTGAGGATTATCCTTGGTTCATCAAAGATATTATTCTGCTTGCCAAGAAAACATGGATCATGATAAGTTACATTCCTTTTTAATCCATTTTTAAAATTGAATTTTCCACTCTCAATGCATCTTGATAGGATTTGGGTAGTATGAAGGACCTCGACATTTTTAGAAGGATATTCATTTTTTAATGTGTTAAAACCATGGGGGCAACCTGTAAATATATGTTCAATGCCAAAGGATTCAAAACTCCTAAGATTTCCTTCCATAAGTTCCTCAAATAGACCTTGCTCCCCCATTCTTCTTATCTCATTACCACAGCATTGTTCCTCGTTTCCCAGGATTCCAAAATCGATTCCTGAAATTAAAAGGCATCTGACCAACGAAATCGCAACCTGCTGAACCCTTGGATCAGATGATGCAGTACATCCAACAAAGTATAGATATTGAGCATGATCACCCTGAGAAAAATCCTTGACCTTTAAACCCTCTGGCAAAAGCTTCATCCATTCTGTCCTTTTTGTCTTGGGTTTCCCCCAGGGATTCCCATGTTTATAGGCATTTTCCATGGCCTCAATAATCGTTTTTGGAATGTGTCCTTCTTCAACAAGCATACTTCTTATTCCGATTATGAGATCCATAGGTTTTAATCCACGAGGACACCTTAAGGTACATGTTTTACATGTTGTGCAATCCCAGATTTCCTGTTTTTCATTCACCCTCTCAGGAATTCTTTCGAGGATTCCCTCGATCATTAACTTTCTAATATTTAATTTCGATTTTATCGAGACCGGGCAACCCCCTGTACATTTCCCGCATTGGAAACAACCGTATAACTCAAATTTTTCTGCAATATTCTGCTGAGACAAATCCATGGCTATAATTTCCTTATTTAATTTTTTAATAATTATAAAATCCTCTTCCTGTTTTTCTCCCAAGATAACCTGCATCAACATACTTCTTTAATAGAGGGCAGGGCCTATATTTAGGATCTCCAAACCCTTTGTAAAGAACCTCAAGAATAGCAAGACATGTGTCAAGGCCGATGAGATCGGCGAGGGCAAGGGGTCCCATAGGATGGTTCATTCCTAATTTCATAACCTGATCAATTGCTTCAGCCGTGCCAACACCTTCATAAAGGGCATATATAGCCTCATTTATCATAGGAAGTAGTATCCTGTTGGATATGAAACCTGGAAAATCATTTGCCTCAACAGGCGTTTTTCCCATCCTTTCGGCTAATGATTTTACAGTCTGAAAAGTTTCGTCCGATGTTTGTAGTCCCCGGATGATTTCAACAAGTTGCATCACTGGAACAGGATTCATAAAATGCATGCCTATGACCTGTGAAGGTCTATTTGTGGCATGGGCAATTTTTGTAATAGAAATTGAAGATGTGTTACTTGAAAGGATCACATCTTTTCTGCATATCTGGTCAAGTTGTTTAAAAATGTCAAGTTTAAGGGTTTCGTTCTCAGTTGCAGCCTCGATAACAAAATCGGCTTCTTCCATATCCTTTATTTGAACAGTACCTTTTATCCTTCCGAGTATATCATCTTTTTCCTTGGCCGATATCTTTCCTTTTTCGAGAAGACGGTCTAAATTCTTAGAGATTGAAGATAGTCCCTTTTGAACGAATGCTTCTGCTATATCACTCATAATTACATTAAACCCTGATTGGGAAGAAACCTGTGCAATACCGCTGCCCATCTGTCCAGCTCCAACTACTCCAATAGTTTTAATATCCATAAATGTCCCCCTTTCGTTAGTTTTTTATTAATCTATCCTTTCAACAATCAGGCTAACAGCCTCTGCCCCTCCCAAACAGAGGGCGGCCAATCCCAGCCTTGCCCCTACCTGTTTCATTGCATAGAGCAGTGTTGTAAGTATTCTTGCGCCACTCGCACCGATTGGGTGACCTAAGGCAACTGCCCCTCCATGGATATTGACCTTATTTCTGTCTATACCAAGTGCCTTTATAATAGCTAATGTAGAGGCTGAAAATGCCTCATTAATTTCAAACAGGTCTATTTCATTTAATGAAATACCCGCCTTTTTTAAGACCCTTGGTATCGATTTAATCGGTGCAACAAGGACATCTTCAAGTTCTACACCTGCCTCTGCTTGGGCAATAACCCTGGCCATTGGTTTTAAACCAAAAGCATTTGCCTTGTCTCTGGACATAACAACAAGTGCGCTTGCACCATCACTGATCTTTGATGAATTTCCTGCTGTGACAACCCCATCCTCTTTAAAGGCAGGTTTAAGCTTTGCCATGGCCTCAAGATCTGTATCACGAGGACCTTCGTCGACATCAAAAAAGGTTGTTTCACCCTTTTTCGATTTTATCTCAATAGGAAGTATCTCATCTCTAAATTTTCCTTCTTTAGTTGCCCTTAATGCCTTTTGATTTGATTCGTAAGCAAATAGGTCTTGTTCCTCACGGCTAATATTGAATTTCTTTGATTGGATCTCAGCTGTGAAACCCATATGATAATTATTTATTACATCCCAAAGTCCATCATGAACCATGGCATCAATCAGTTTGCCATCCCAGAGCCGATATCCAGTTCTTGCATTCTCTAAGTAGTAAGGGACGCGACTCATACTTTCCATCCCACCAGCTACAATTACCTCTGCATCTCCTGATATGATGATCTGTGAGGCAAGCATTACAGCTTTTAATCCTGAGCCGCACACCTTGTTGATCGTTAATGCCCCAACATCCATTGGAAGTCCTGCCCTGATCATTGCCTGACGAGCAGGATTCTGTCCCAATCCATAGGGGAGGACATTTCCCATGATAACTTGATCTACATCCTCTTTTCTAATATTAGACCTTCTAATGGCCTCCTCTATAACTTTTGCCCCTAACTCTGTGGCACTATAGCCGCTCAGACCACCAAGAAAATTTCCGATTGCTGTTCTAACTGCACTTGTAATCACAACTTCTTTCATTCAAATTTTCTCCCTTCAATGAGTTTAAGTAAAAAATTAACAAGAAGATAACATTCAACCTATCTTTTAGAAAGGATTTAGTGGAAACCCTCTTCTTAGATTAATTTTTTAAATTTCTAAACCGAGGGCCATCTCCCTATGGATAAAACATCATAGCCTGCCTCTTCCAAATCTTTTACAATATCTTTATAATCCTCTGTTTCAATCCTGATGGCAGCAATCCTCTTTCCCTCTATCATGAAAGAAGGAGATACAATGCTGATTACATTTACTTCATGCTTTTTAAATATCTCAAGGACTCCAAGCATGGAGCCAGGTTTATCCTCAAGTGCAATGCTTATACGTGTCCCCCGTCTCTTAAATCCAAATATATCAACAAGATGGGCCATTGCATCGGTCTCGGTAAAGATTCCATATAACTTATCACCTTCCACCACAACCGGGAGACATCCAATCTTATGATCAACCATTAATTGAACAGCCTCTTCTATAAGTGTGTCAGGTGTAATAGTAATCAATTTTTCCCTCGGTGTCATGAAGGCCTTTACCTTTAATTTACCAAGAAGGTAATTGAGTTCCTGAACACTTAAAAGGGTTGCATCAGAAGGTGCTGCCTCTCTTATATCTCTATCAGTAACAATACCAACAATTCTATTTTCCTTGTCTACAACAGGGAGGTGTCTAATACCTTTTTCGTGAATCAAATTTCTTGCCTCAAAAAAGTTTGCTTCAGGGCTGATAGTGATAGGATTTTTCCTTATCATCTCTCTCATAAATCCTTTATATTCTATCTTCATAAGTTTTATACCTCCTTCCTATTTTTTGTAACATATTAACATATTTCAAAAATTTTTTATAGGGATGTTTATTAATTGTTAACCTCTCATGTGCGGCAGGAACAAAATCAGAGGGGTATCCAAACTAAGATTTTTCGGAATTACCCCTCTTGGTTCTTTTAAAAATATTTGGACCTTTCAGTTTTGTGGATTATAAAAACCCTAATCCCATTTTCTGAGGTCTTGAATCTTTTTTATATCTTCCTTTATTTCTCCTTTTTTAACAAATTGGACTTCACCTTTTAACGTGGTTACATCCCGGATTGTCTTTTCAATCTCTTCTCTCAACCTATTTAAATCTTGACACTCCTCTTTCAATTCAACTTTGAATGTCATTTCATCTCTGTGGTCCTTTCTCGTGATTATCATTTGATATTTAGATATCTCAGGGTGTTTTAAGGCTATCTCATCTATCTGGCCAGGATGAATAAAGAGACCCCTGACCTTTGTTGATTGATCAACCCTTCCAAGTATTTTTATAAGCCTTGGTGATGTCCTTCCGCATGGACAGAGGGTTTCGCTCATTATAGAGAGATCTCCTGTTGCAAATCGAATAAGAGGATATGTTTTGTTGAAAGTGGTCCCAACGATTTCACCGGTTCTTCCTGGGCCAAGCTGCTTTCCAGTGTTAGGATCTACAATCTCTACTATCTTGTCATCAGGTATATGCATCCCATTTTTATGGATACACTCATATCCAAGGCATCGGATATCAGCAGTTCCATAGCCCTGTCTGATTACCATTCCAAATTTCTCTTCGAGTTTAGAACGGAGAGATTCAGGGAGCATCTCTGCTGCAACAAATCCAACTTTCAGGTTTAAATCCCTTTTTAAATCCAATCCCATCTCCTCAGCCTTCTCACAGATTGCAAGAAGAAAACTTGGAGTTCCACAGAAGCCCGTAACTTTAAGTGTCCTTAAAATATTTACCTGTTGCTCTGTATTTCCTACACCACTTGGCACCACTATACATCCTAATTTACAAAGAGAGTTATCAAGCATTTCGAGGGCAAAAGGAACCATGTGGTAACTAAAGGTATTTATGACTATATCGCCGGGTCTAAAACCCGCAGCAAACATTCCCTGCGCCCATCCAAGTTCATCATACTCTTTTTCACCAGGCTCATGAAGGGGTCCTGGAGATACATATATCCTTCTTAATTCACTTACTGGGATTCCTTCAAAACCACCAAAAGGAGGATTTTTCTTCTGTAATTCTAAAAGGTCAGCCTTTCTTGTTATGGGTATCTTTTCTAAGTCTTTAATGGTCTGGATATCTTTGGGCTTTAAACCAGCCTCATCCATCTTATTTTTGAATGCAATTGAATATCTATAAGCATACTGAACGATTCCCCTTAATTTTTGATTTAAATATTCAATCCGTCTTCTAAGTGGCATGGTTTCAAGATTTCTCTTAAAATAACCTGAAAGACGATCATTAATATCCTTTTTGACCATCCTATTCGCTCCTGCATTAACTACTATTTACTTAATTTTTTGGGAATATACCTTCAAATGGGACAAATATATCTCCACTTTTACTTGAAAAAACAGCCATTCCTTCTGAGACTTTAATCTTAAAACCAAAATCTCCAATCTTTGAATACCAGCCTTTTATCAAATCATTTGGATTAAGCTTCAGTTCTTGGATCTTTGGTGCTTGAGCGACTAAAAGCGTTAATCTTATCGTTGCGGAGTCGATTATACTTACAACTCGATATTGACTCGTTGTGTTAGGAGGGAAAAATATCCTATCATAATAAGTTGGTGTTATTATCTCAATATATTTATTGGGAGAGGCCTCAAAGGAGACTGTAAACTTTATATTATCAAGCATTACATTTTGCCCACTTGGGTTGGTAATATTAAATAAAAAACCAAGTGCAAGTGGAGTCCTTGAAGGAAGGTCTACCCAGGGGAAATAGCTCATTATCTCAACACGCTCAAGTGTTATTCTTGGTTTTCCAGCGTCTTCTGTAGGCAAAAGTCCAGGTTTACAGGAAATTATTCCCAAGATTAAAAATGTGGATAATATTAACATTAGAAATATTCTTCTCATATTAGTCAACCTCCTTTTATGACTTTTTCTTATGATATACTTAGGTAAGCCACCTCTTTCTCCTTTTGTAATGTTTTACATGTCTGAAACTCTTTCTTTGACCGAGATCTGATAGACCAAGATAAAAATCTCTTATATCAGGATTTTCACTCAGTTTCTCAGATGTCCCATGCATCACAAGTCTTCCATTTTCTAAAACGTAACCATAAGAGGATATATTCAAGGCAAGTTTTACATTCTGTTCGACCAGAAGCATTGGTATTCGCTCTTCATTATTTAGTCGTTTAATAATTTCGAATATCTCTTTTATAAGCATGGGGGCAAGTCCCATAGATGGTTCATCAAGAAGCATGAGTTTTGGCTCTGCCATAAGGGCCCTTCCAATTACGGTCATCTGCTGTTCTCCACCACTTATAAACCCAGCCATGACATTCTTTAGATCGATCAACCTCGGGAAATATTGGTATATCATCTCAAGTCTCTCTCTTATATTTGAGCCACCACTTCTAAGATGAGCTCCAACGCGAAGGTTTTCTTCTACAGTAAGATGCTCAAAGACCCTTCGACCCTCTATAATCTGGAAGATCCCTCTCTTGGCAACTTCTTCAGCTGATAGGTGATGAATCTTTTCTCCCATAAATTCAATGCTTCCGTCAGTCACCTCACCGTCCTCATGCTTAAGGAGACCTGAAATAGCCTTCAGGGTTGTTGATTTCCCCGCGCCATTTGCACCAAGCAGAGAGACAATTCCTCCATCAGGTATATCAATCGATACACCTTTTAAAACGAGGATAACCTCATGATACATTACTTCAACATTATTAAGCTTTAGAATAATATCAGCATTTCCTTTTTCCAATCTTGTCTCCTTTTTATAAATCCTACCATCCTAACCAGCTAGCCCATTTATCAGGGAATTTTGCCTTCATGTCGATCTCGGCGACTGTCCTTGGTCTTCCTTGAATAACCCTTCCAATCCGTACAACCGAGCTATAGCGATGATCAGTTGGAGTAATGGTAACAAGCTGGCCTCCAAACTTTTTCAATCCATCCCAGTTTCTAAAAGATTCAAATGCCTCTTTAATTCCAGGACCGTTTAGTTTTCCTGCCTTATCAGCTATTTTCATTGCTTCTACTGCAAGGGTTACTTTCACCCAACCCTGAACTGTTCGAATCAGACGATTTTCGAGAGGGACTCCAGGGTTTAATTTTTTACAATAATCGACTACTGTCTTTTTAGCTGGATATTCATCTATAAAAAGTGCACAGGCAAGAAGACCGATAGCTCCTTCAGCTGCAGGGCCTGCCAATTTTGGGAGGTTTTCGTCAAATCCCCAATTGTTAATGATATGGTCGGCTTTAAACCCCAACGCATATGAATCTTTAAGTGCTGCAGATACTGACATGGTTGTATTACCATGCCAAACAAGATTTGCACCAAAACTTTTTGCTGCAATTACCTGACTCTTGGTATCGAGCGCTGTGAGTGATACATGTTGATCTGGACCTATTTCAAATCCAAGTAAAGCTGCCTGGTCCTTTATTGCCTTGATAGGAGCTGTTGCATACGGTGAGGATGTATCCATAAAGCATACGAATTTTGGTTTTACACCTTTTCCCCTCAGATCTTTCCACTTTGGATCTTTTTTCCAAATCTCTTCATACCAATAGGTTATGGCACCTCTTGCATTGGTTGAATAGTCAGTTCCATAAACAAAATTGTATGGAGTCTTCTTTGGGTCACAAAGGTGACCAGAAAATGAGCTTGAGAGAAATGGCATCTTATCAGCATTTATAGTGGGAGAGAGTGCTTCTGTATCTCCTGTTCCCCATCCAAGTACCATTACGACTTTATCATAATCTCTAAATCTCTTATAAGTAGTAATCGCCTCTGGAACACGGTATCCATAGTCATACTGAAATAATCTTATCTTTTTCCCATTTATACCACCAGTATCATTGTAATATTGAACTGCTTCTCTGACTCCTAATGCCTCATCCTTTCCAACATCAGAGGTTGCACCAGTTGTGTCCTGAAGTGCCCCAAGTCTTACTTCCTGACAAAATCCATTAGATCCAATAGATACATAGGTTAAAATGATTAAGACAAAAATGCCTAAAATCCTTTTTCCCATATTCATTCACCTCCTGTTTTATTTTTGAAAAAAAATGAGCTATCATATTTTTCTAAACTTAACATCTCACCCCCTTCCTCAAAGTTAGTCTCGCAGGTTCAATATGAAAATGGCCATAGATTAAAATAATTCTTTATTTGCCACCATCTATAAGACAATCCATTTGGCTCATAAATGAGAAATAAGGCTATTGCCAGGCCAAATGCTGCCTCTTTTACATAAAGAAATTTTTCAAGAAGATGTGGTAAAAAAGGCATAAGGTCTAAGAAAAAGGGGCTCTGTGTGAGCGTGAATATCAGGAATTTTAGACCTTCAGGAACGAGCGTCATAAACATTGCACCAAATATGGTTCCATAAAGACTTCCAACACCTCCTATCAGGATGACCCCAACCAACCAGAGAGACCAGCTGAAGTGAAAATGTTCTGGACTTACTGCAGCAAGAGATGTGATCCAGAATGCCCCTGCAATACCTCCGAGAAAGCCAGCAACGAAGAAGGCAAGGAGTTTGTAATAAACTATATTGACTCCAAGTGCTTCAGCTGCAATATCATTATCTCTTATAGCAATCCAAGCCCTTCCAACCTTTGACCTTAAAAGATTAGCCATTCCAATATTACATAATACCACTAATGTTACCATGATATAGTATACATCGGTATCAGATTTTATTACCCATGGTCCAATCTTTACAGTTCCTGGAGGTATAGAAAAGGCTACCCCCCTACCACCAATCTGACTGACATATTGGGTAATAAAAAATTCAACGGTTATAAATTGTGCTGCCATGGTTGTCATGATTAGATAGAATCCCTTCACGCGTGCGGAGGGAAGACCGAAAAGCACACACCATAGTCCGCCTGCGATTCCTCCTATAAAAAGAGCTATTATATAGGGGACATGAAGTTGAAGCATTAGGAGGGTACACGTATATGCCCCGACTGCGAGAAATGCAGCATGGCCCAAAGTGACCTGCCCGCAATAACCAATAAGAAGCTGTACCCCCATTGCTGAAAGGATTGTATAACCTATAACATTTGCAATAGATATAAGGTATAGACCCGAAAATCTTGGTATTAGATAAAATACCGTAATAAAGAGGAGAATCATCTTTCCCCATACAAATCTTGTTTGCCACCATGCATGGTCCTGGCGGTAATGTTGATGATAAACACCACAAGGTCTATAACCCATTTAAACCTCCCTATACCCTCTCTATTCTTATCCAGCCCCAGAGCCCATAAGGTTTAAATAAAAGGATAACGACCATTACAGCAAATGGAAAAACATCCTTTACACCACCTGGTGTGTATCTACTAAGATATCCATCAGCTAAGTTTTGAAGAACACCTATGATAAGTCCCCCGACAATGGCTCCAGGTATAGAATTTAACCCTCCAAGGACTACTGCTGGAAGGACCAAGAGTCCAAGATATCCAACTGAGATATTTAGTCCATTTATATTCCCGAGCAGAGTGCCACCAACTCCTGATGCCATAAACGCAATTGCCCATGCAAGTGCATAAACAATCTTGGCATTTACACCCAATGAGAGTGCAGCCATCTCATCATCAGCAGTCGCCTGCATCGAAAGTCCCCATTTAGTATATTTAAAAAAGGCTACGAATCCAATTAAAAGCACAATGGATGCAATAAATGCCCAAAGATATACTTGTCCAACAACAATCTTTCCTAAAAATATGGGTTCGATTGGAAATACAGGAGGGTGAAAGACCTTAGTATCTGTTCCCCAGATTAGTTCAATAATACCTTTAAAAAAGAAGGATAGTCCAACAGTAACCATGATAACGCTCAATACAGGTTCTCCGATCATTGGTCTTAGAAAAATAATCTCTGTAAGAATTCCCAATATAAAGCCAACGATGATCGTCAATACTAACGCAGGGATGAAAGGAATCCCCAATTGATAGAACGTAAGACAAACATAGGCACCAATGAGGGTGAGCTCCCCCATTGCAAGATTTAATACTCCAGAACATTTATAGATTAAAGTCCAACCCAAGGCAACAAGGGCATATATACTTCCCACCAATATTCCTGTTATTAAGAGTTGTAAGAATAGCTCCATAAGATCCTCCTTGTTTACCGTGGAAGTTTTCTTAGTCAGGAATTTCCATGACTCTAAGATCTGTATTTATCCTTGCAACCCTTCCATCCTCATAGGTAATAGTTGTATCAATATGGATATTATCTGCTTTTGAATATAGTCCTTTTACAATCTCTTTATACCTTTCTTCAACAAAGGCCCTTCTTAGTTTTCGAGTCCTTGTGAGTTCGTCATCATCAGGATCGAATTCTTTATAAAGATTGATAAATTTTTTAATCCTTGCCGCAGGTGGTAAATCTTTATTTATCTTCTTAATCTCATCCTTGATAAGTTCATAGACTTCAGGGTTTTGAGAAAGTTCTTGATAACTACTGTAGGCTATATTTCGATCATCTGCCCATTTTCCAACTACACTATAATCAATACATATTACACAGGTAACATATGGCCTACTGTCTCCGATAGCCCATACATCTTTAATAAAGGGGCTGAATTTAAGACGTGTCTCAAGGTATTGTGGAGCAAATTTTGTTCCATCACTAAGTTTCATTACATCTTTTGTCCTATCAAAGACAACTAAATGTCCATCATTATCAATAAATCCTGTATCTCCTGAATAAAGCCATCCATCTCTTAATGTCTTAGATGTCTCTTCAGGCATTTTATAATAGCCAGCAAAGACTGATGGACTTTTTGAAATGATTTCTCCATCGGGTGTAATTCTTATCTCGGTTTCAGGAATGGGTTTACCCACTGTATCAAACTTAATGTCCTGATCTCTATGGAGAACTGAGATTCCAGCTATTTCTGTCTGTCCATAAATCTGTTTTAAGTTTACACCTATTGCATGAAAGAAACGAAAGTGATCGGGTCCCATTGCTGCTCCACCTGTATAAGTGTATCTAATCCTTGAAAGACCAAGGTGATCCTTCAATTTTTTATGAACTCCAATATAGGCTAAGAAATTAATAAGCCTTAGATACCAGGGTATAGTCTTTTTTGCAAATTTAAGGTCCGCAACCTTGTAGCCAATCTTCATAGCTAACTCATAGGACTTCCTTTTTAGGTAGGAAGAATCAAGATATTTTACCTGGATATTTCGAACCATTTGCTCATATATCCTTGGAGGGGCAAACATCATGTGAGGGCCTATTTCACGGATGTTTTCCTGGGCAGTCTCGGGTTCTTCAGGAAAGTTTAATGTAAAACCAGCCTGAATACCACAAGAAATGGACATCATCTGTTCCCCAATCCATGCAAATGGTAGATATGATACGAAATCATCAGTCTCATAATATGGATCAACCCTCATAAGATTACGTCCCATCGAAAGCATATTATAGTGGGTGAGAAGGGCACCTTTTGGAAGGGCTGTTGTGCCTGAAGTATAAAATAAGAGGCATACATCGTCCCCTTTACCCTTTGCGATCATATCCTCAAAGAGGCCTGGTTCCTTCTTTTCGAGGGTTTCACCAATCCTCATAACCTCTTTAAGACTTATAAGAGTAGGGTCATCGTAGTTTCTCATCCCCTTTTCATCATCCCATATCATCTTGATCAGTTTTGGGCATTTATCTTTTATCATAAGGTATTTATCGACCTCTTCTTGCCCTTCGCCAACCATCAATTTTGCGTCTGAATGATCGATTATATATTGGACCTCGTCAATCAAAGAGTCCTGAAATAGCCATACTCCTATAGCACCCACACACATTGCTGCCATTTCAGCCCATAAGGCCTCAGGTCGATTATCGCCAATCATAGCGACCTTATCCCCTTTTTGTAGGCCGAGAGAAACCATACCGAGGGCAATCTTCTTAACATTCTCATAGTACTGTTTCCAGGTGATTGGAATCCAGATCCCGTACTCTTTTTCTCTCATTGCTACTTTTTTATCCCAGTATCTTTTTGCTGCCCTCACGAACAGTTTTGGGATAGTAAGGTCTTTAGTGATCTGAAATGTCTTGATATTATCTTCGTGTGACATAGAGATCCTCAGTTTCTCCGAGATATGCCTTGATTACCTTTGGATTGTTCTGTATATCATCAGGCGTTCCTTCTGCAATCTTTTCTCCAAAGTTTAGCGCGATAACCCTATGGGAAATATCCATAACAACACCCATGTCATGTTCAACTAAGATACAAGTAATTTGCCACCTCTTTTCTTCATTTATATCCAAAATAAAACGTGCCATATCCTCTACTTCTTCTAAATTAAGGCCTGCAAGAGGTTCATCCAGTAAAATAATCTTTGGATTAAGGGCCAATGCCCTTGCCAGTTCGACTCTCTTTTGAAGGCCATAAGGAAGCATACCAACAATCTTGTCCCTTATGTGTGCAATCTCGAGCAAATCGATAATCTCCCTTTCGATAAAATCTCTATGTTCTATCTCTTCCCTGGCTGTTTTTCCAAGATATATAGACCCACTAATTAGACCAGATTTAAGATGTATATGACGGCCAAGTCTAATGTTATCAAGTACTGTTGCTCCTTTAAAGAGTTCTATCTTCTGAAATGTCCGAGAGATCCCAAGCTTTGCCCTTTGATGTGGTTTTAATTTTGTTATCTCCTTTCCTTCAAAGTATATATGACCTCTTTGGGGGTAGTAGATCCCATTTATACAATTAAGTAAAACTGTTTTTCCTGCTCCATTTGGACCTATAATTGAAAATATCTCTCCTTTTTTTACTTCGAAACTGACACCCATAAGGGCCTGAACACCACCAAAGGCCATAAAAACATCATCAACCTTAAGAATCACTTCATCTTTATTGGTCATTATAAAGAATCCCTTTCCTTTATGTTTTGGGTTAGGACTTTTTGGAAAAGGTTTAAAACCACCCCTTATGTTAAAAAATTATAAAAGTTTCTATCAAAAAATAAATTTTTTTTCAAGAGGAATTATAAAAAAGTTAGGATCTCAAATTTTTTATTAGTCTCTCATGATAGAAAATATGGAGACCATGACCCTATGAATTTTTCAAAGGGATAAATTCATTATTTTGATTCAGATAGTTTTCATGTTATAAATATCGTAAATGAACCGTGTTAGAAAGGGGTTAAATAATGATAATTGATGTACACAGACATTATGCTCCAAAAGAATTATTCGAGGAATTTGGCGCTCTCGGAAGGCCCACATGGCGTTACCAAGATCCCACGTTGGAATTCACCTTCTATCATAAGCTCTATGAAGTTGATATACAGCTAAAAGATATGGATGAGGCAGGGATTGATATTGCTGTTCTAAGTCTTGCCCAATTGAGTTTAAAAGGGCTGAGAATATGCAGGATGATAAACGATTCTATAGCAAAGGTGGTTAAGGAGCACCCTGATAGATTTATAGGTTGCATCCAACTACCATTACATGAAGGCAAGGTAGCAATTGAAGAGCTTCATCGTGGTTTGGATTTAGGGCTTAAGGCACCTGCAATCATGTCATCCATCCTTGATATCACTTTTGATGATGAAAGGATGTTTCCATTTTATGAAGAGGTATCAAGACTCGGTTTACCTATTATTGTTCATGCATCTTTATTCCCAAAAGGGGCTGAATCTGCCTTTACAATAGGAAGGACACTAAGCAGGGCTTATGATATTTCGGCTGCAGTTTTACGCATCATTTATAAGGTCTTTGCTAAATGGCCAGATCTTAAGTTTATCATGCCACATATGGGAGGGGTATTACCAATGATGAAGGGAAGGGTTATGGCCTTTTTTGAACCGCCACCTGAGCTCGGGATAAAAATTGATTATCCAGAGGATATAAAGCCTCTTCCAAAGACATTAAACGAGCTTGAGGCTACAGGGGCTGTGGAAGAGTTTAATAATCTATTTGATCGTCTATATTTTGACACTGCAGGTGCATGTGGCTGGATGCCAGCAATGATTGCTGCAACGAATGCATATCGGCACGATCGGATTATTTTCGGGACCGATTATCCAATGGAGTTTCATACCGGGAAGGATAAAAAATGGTTTATTGATAACATAAATTCCATGGATATTTCTAAGGAAGATAAAGAGGCTATATTTAGTGGTAACTTTCTTAGACTTTTCGGAATGAATGGTTGATAGGTAAGAGAAAAAAACTTGATAAGAAGGCCTTTTTATGTTAACTAAATAAGCTTAAAATAAGGAAAACTCAAGATTATCATTTAAAAAAATCGAGAGAACTTATAAATGGATTATCGTGAAACCCTCAACCTACCAAAGACAGACTTTCCAATGAAGGCAAACCTTCCTTCAAGAGAACCGGAGATATTGAAGGAATGGGAGACGAAAAAGATCTATCTAAAGATATTGGAGAAGTCCCGTGGAAGGACAAAGTATATCCTTCATGATGGTCCTCCCTATGCAAATGGTAATATACATATTGGAACTGCTCTAAATAAAATATTGAAAGACTTTATCATAAAATCAAAATTTATGGAAGGTTACGATAGTCACTATGTGCCTGGCTGGGATTGCCATGGATTGCCCGTAGAACATGAAGTTGAAAAGATTCTTGGAACAAAGAAGAGCCAACTTTCTATTAGTGAAATTCGAAAGAGATGCAGAGAATATGCTTCAAAATATGTTTCAATTCAAAGAGAAGAATTTAAAAGGCTTGGGGTCTTCGGAGAATGGGAAAATCCCTATTTAACAATGAACTTTGAGTATCAGGCAACCATTGTTAGGGAATTTGGTAAATTTTTGTTAAACGGTTCAGTATATAAAGGTAAAAAACCAGTTCACTGGTGTCCAACATGTAAAACAGCACTGGCAGAGGCCGAGGTAAAATATGAAGATCATCGTTCTCCCTCTATCTATGTAAAATTCAAATTAATATCTGATGTTGAAAGTCTTTTACCTTATCTAAAAGGCAAAGAGATTTTTGTACTTATCTGGACAACCACACCCTGGACGCTTCTTGCAAATCTTGCTATTGCACTCCATCCTGATTTTACTTATGTCGCGGTAGATATTGGCAAAGAAGTGTACATCCTTGCAGAAGATCTTATGAATAGTGTAATGGATAAGTTGGGGATAAAGGATAAAAAGATATTGGGAAAATTTTCAGGAAAGACGTTAGAAGGATTAAAATGTCAGCATCCATTTTTATCAAAAGAGTCTTTGATAATACTCGCTAATTATGTAACATTGGACACAGGAACAGGCTGTGTACATATTGCACCAGGCCATGGTCAGGAGGATTATGAAAGCGGCATTCAATATGGTTTAGATGTATATAGTCCAGTTGATGAGGATGGTAGATTTACAAAGGATGTCCCTTTCTTTGCAGGACAGTTTGTATTTGATGCAAATCGGAATGTGAATCAGAAACTATCAGAGGTTGGGGCACTCTTAAAAGAGGAAACGATTATCCATTCCTATCCACATTGCTGGAGGACGAACGATCCAATCATCTTCAGGGCTACAGAGCAGTGGTTTATATCAATGGATAGGAACGGGTTGAGGGAGAAGGCCCTAAGGTCAATTAATGAAGTGAGGTGGATACCTCCATGGGGGAGGGATCGCATATATGGTATGATTGAGAAAAGACCTGACTGGTGTGTTTCTCGTCAGAGGGCATGGGGTATTCCAATTACTGTTTTTTATTGTTCTAACTGTAAAACAACGTTATTCACAGAAGAGATAATCAATCATATAGCAGATCTTTTTACAAGAGAGGGGGCAGACATCTGGTTTGAGAAAGATGCAAATGATCTTCTGCCTAAAGGGACTAAGTGTGCTAAGTGTAATGGGGAAAAATTCGAAAAGGAGAAGGATATACTTGATGTGTGGTTTGATTCCGGGGTATCATTTGCCGCTGTTCTTGAGGGAAGAAAAGAACTACGTTTTCCAGCAGACCTTTATCTGGAAGGAAGCGACCAGCATAGGGGATGGTTTCATAGTTCCCTTCTTGTTTCTGTTGGAACAAGAGGCCATGCACCATATTACTCGGTTCTTACACATGGCTTTGTGGTTGATGGAGAAGGCAAAAAGATGTCAAAGTCAGCAGGTAATGTTATTGCTCCTGAGGAGGTTATCGGCAAGTTCGGGGCAGATGTGTTAAGGCTTTGGGTTTCAGCAGAAGACTATAAGGATGATATTAAAATATCAAATGAGATACTAAAAAGGATAGCGGATTCCTATTTTAAGATTCGAAATACCTTCCGTTTCATGCTTGGAAATCTATATGATTTTGATCCTGAGAGAGATAGCATACCATACCATGAACTTAAAGAGGTAGACCGTTGGGCGCTTTATAAACTTCAGAAGCTTATCTCAAGGGTAAGAGAGGCTTATAAAGAGTTCGAGTTCCACATAGTTTATCATAGTGTCTTAAATTTTTGCACGGTTGAAATGAGTGCCCTTTACTTTGATATCCTAAAAGATAGACTATATACCTCATCTTCAAGATCTCGCTCTCGAAGATCGGCACAGACAGTACTATATGAGATTTTAAAGGATCTTGCAATACTTATGGCTCCAATCATTCCATTTACAACAGAAGAGATCTGGAAACATATGCCTTTTTTTGATGGTAAGCCCTTAAGTGTTCATCTCATGTCTTTTCCAGAAGTGAAGAAAGAGTATCTCGATGAAGATTTAAATCTTAGGTGGGAGAAGATATGGGAAATAAGATCAAATGTTACAAAGGCACTGGAGGAGGCAAGGAGGCAAAGGCTCATAGGTCTTTCACTCGATGCTAAGGTTAATCTTCACCTTCCAGAAAAGCTATATCAGTTTATTCTTCCCTATGAATCGGAATTGAAATCTATCTTCATTGTATCCTCTGTTACAATTCATAAATCTGCAAAAGAAGGGGATGAAATCAGGGTAGAAGTTTTTCATGCAGATGGCGATAAATGTGAACGTTGCTGGAATTATGACATGAGTGTGGGTAAATATCCTGAACACCCAAAAATATGTGAACGATGTATAAAAGTACTTAATGAGTGACCAGATTTGAAAAAGAAATATATTATCTTTATATTCATCTGTCTTTATATCCTTATCGTTGACCAATGGACAAAGTATGTGATCGAGCATAAGCTCCCACTATATAGAAGGATTGAAGTTATCCCTAATTTTTTCAGTCTAACCCACGTAAGAAATAAAGGTGGTGCATTTGGCATATTCGGAGGAGAAAGATTAGGATTTAACTCAGGTTTCTTTATTATCATATCGATTATAGCAATAATTTGTCTCTTATATATTTATCTAAAAGTAAGAAATGAAAATGAAAGAATTTTTTTCCCATTTTCTCTAATTATTGGTGGGGCAATCGGAAATCTTTTAGATCGTATACGTTTGGGCGAGGTAATAGATTTTTTGGATTTTAAAATATTTTCTTATCACTGGCCTGCCTTTAATATTGCTGATTCTGCGATCTCCCTTGGTGTTTTTCTCCTTGCTTATGGTTTATTATTTCAAACCCCTTTAAAAAAGAAAAAACGTTAAAATGTTTCCTGTTCTTTTTAGGTTAGGTAGTTTAGAAATTTATTCTTATGGATTTTTTATACTCCTCGGTTTTGTCGTGGGTGTTTTTATTGCTTTTAGAAGGGCAAAAAAGGCAGGCATCAGCATCCCATTTGATAAGATTGCAGATCTCTTTTTCTATTCTGTTTTATCTGCTTTTATTGGATCAAGGGTATTGTTCGTAATAATAAATATAGACCTTTTTAAGAGAGATCCATTAGAAATATTTAAGTTATGGAAAGGTGGATTAGTATTTTATGGTGGTCTCATAGTAGGGGCTTTAGTTTCGATAATTTATATGAAATTAAACAGAATGCCCATCTGGAGACTTGCTGATATTACATCACCATCAATTTCACTTGGACTCTTTTTCGGGAGACTCGGATGTTTTTCTGCGGGGTGTTGCTATGGGAAAGAGACTTCGCTACCATGGGGGGTTATATTCAAAAATCCCCAATCCCTGGCAAGGTTAAATACACCTCTTCACCCAACACAACTTTACGAGGCACTTGTTGGTTTTGGGATATTTATTTTTTTAATAAGATGGGAAAGGAAGAAAAGTTTTGATGGAGAGTTATTTTTTCTTTTCTTACTCTTTTATTCAATTGCACGATTTTTTATCGAAATGGTTAGGGGAGATCCAAGGGGGTTTCTCTTAGATGGCCTTGCCTCAACTTCACAGATCATGGGAATATTTTTAGCCATTTTATCCATTTTTATGTTATTCTATTTAAAAAGGAATTCAGATAAGGGTTTAAAAAATGTCAATACTCGAGATCCTTAAATATCCCAATCCACTTTTAAAGAAAAAGTGTGAAAAGGTTGACCACATTGATAGCGATACCCAAAGATTGATAAATGATATGATAGATACTATGTACGATGCAAACGGGATAGGACTTGCAGCATCACAGGTTGGAGTGCTAAGTAGAATTATCGTTGTTGATGTGAGCCCAATTGATCAAGAAAAAGACCTTTTAACAATAATAAACCCTGAGATTGTTTCAGAAGAGGGAGAGATTGAGCATGAGGAAGGTTGCTTGAGTCTTCCTGAATTTCGTGAAAATGTTAAAAGGAGAAAGAAGGTTAAGGTAATAGGGATTTCTCCAGAAGGGAAGGAGATAATGTTAGATGCCGATGGGATATTAGCAATTGCACTTCAGCATGAGATAGATCACCTAAATGGAGTACTCCTTCTGGATAGAGTAAGCCGTTTAAAGAGAGAGATTTATAAGAACAAACTGAAAAAGGAGAAGGGGAAAAAGGTTTGATAAAACCAGCTTGGAGAATCGTGTTCTTTGGGACACCATCTTTCGCAATACCAGCCCTGAAAGAATTAATCGAAGGAGAAGATGAAGTTGTGGCCATAGTGACCCAGCCTGATAGGCCACGAGGAAGAGGGCAAAAGGTTAAATCCTCCGAGGTTAAGGAATTTATTAAAGAGAAGATGGGGGATAGATTGATCATATTTCAACCCGAAGATGTTAGAGAACGTAGCTTTGAGGATGATCTAAGGGATATAAATCCTGACCTATTTGTAGTTGTTGCTTATGGGCAGATACTTCCCAAACCGATTCTAAAAATCCCCAAATATGGAGCTGTAAATCTCCATGCCTCACTTTTACCAAAATACAGGGGGGCCTCTCCTATTGCATGGGCCATAATTAATGGAGAGAAGGTGACTGGAGTAACAACGATCCTTATGGATGAAGGAATGGATACGGGTGATATTTTGTTACAAAAAGAAGTAGAAATTATGGATGAAGATACATCAGAGACATTGAGTTGTAGATTGGCAGAGATTGGTTCTCAACTTTTAAAAGAGACTATAAAAAGGCTGAAGGATGGATCTATCAGACCAACTCCGCAGGACCATACAAAGGCAAGCTATGCAACCATGTTGAAGAAAGAGGATGGCAGGATAGATTGGCAAAAAGGGGCTGAAGAGATTAATCGTAAAGTTAGGGCCTTTACCCCATGGCCAGGCGCATTTACCTACTTTAATGGAAAGATCTTAAAGATTTATAAAGGTTCTTTTCGAAAGGGTTCAAATTTTGAGAAACCCGGTAGTATCGTATGGGTTGGATCGGATTTTATAGAAGTCCAGACAGGAGATGGAACATTTCTTATCAAAGAACTTCAGCTCGAAGGTAAAAGGAGGATGAATGTGAGAGATTTTCTTCTGGGTCATCCTGTATCTATTGGTTTGGTTTTTGAGTAGCAAGAAATATTATGGAAGTAAAACCCAAAAAGAGAATATTTATCGGTCTTTTAGTATTTACATCACTTATCCTGATCTTTCTAATCTTTTTATTTTGGTACATCCCGATAGTTGGATTAAAAAATATTCATCCCTCGCTTCCTTTCTTCTTTAGTTTAGGAGTTTTGGTTTTAGTTGTTTTAATGATTTTAGGAGGTCTCCTCCTCATATTTACAGTTATATGGAGAAGGGATATCTTTCTTTCACATAAACTCAGAGGGATTGTAGCAAAGATACTTTTTCCATTTATGATTCAGATGGGAAAACTTCTTGGGGTTTCAAAAGAGAAGGTCCAGCAATCCTTCATCGAACTTAATAATCATCTTGTCCGTTCAAATAATCATAAAATTCCCCCTGAAGAAATCTTAATCCTTCTCCCACACTGTATTCAGGATTTTGATTGTGATGTGAAGATAACAGCAAATATTAAAAATTGTCGAAGATGCGGTAGATGCGAGATTAAAGATCTAATAGAATTATCTGAGCAGTACAACTCAAAGATTGCAGTAGCCACAGGTGGAACGCTTGCCCGAAGGATAATTGTTGAGAATAAACCAAAGGCTATTGTTGCGGTAGCTTGTGAGCTTGATCTCACCACAGGGATACAGGATAGTTATCCCATCCCTGTCATTGGAATCCTGAATGATCGACCTAACGGGCCTTGTATAAATACTAAGGTTGATATTCAGAAGGTAAAAAGGGCCATCTTAGATTTTATCGAGCCAAAAAGTCTTGTTTGACAAGAAATCTTTCGATAATTATAATAAAATTAAGAGGAGGGCGAAAAGATATGAATCATTTTAAAACATTTCTATTGATGTTAGCCCTAACAGTATTATTTATACTTGTTGGCTCAGCAATAGGTGGTAAAACTGGGGTTATTTATGCCTTTATATTCGCTGCAATGATGAATTTCTTTGCATATTGGTTTAGTGATAAGATCATCCTTCATATGTATGGTGCACGTCAGGTCTCTGAGCAAGAAGCCCCTCAGCTTTATCAGATTGTGGGAGAGCTTATAAATAAGGCAAGTCTTCCAATGCCTAAAATATATATTATGGAGAATGACACCCCCAATGCATTTGCTACAGGAAGAAATCCCGAGCATGCTGCAGTGGCAGTTACAACAGGGTTAATGAAGATACTCTCAAAGGAGGAGTTGAAGGGCGTAATAGGTCACGAGCTTTCACATATAAAGCATCGCGATATTCTAATCAGTACAATTGCAGCAACAATTGCAGGTGCAATCGGAATGCTTGCGAGAATGGCCCAATGGGGGGCTATGTTTGGTTATGGAAGGGCAGATGATGAGCAAGAGGGAGGCGCAGGGGCTAACCTTCTTTTTACATTGATTGTTACAATTGTTGCATCTATTGCAGCCATTTTGATTCAGATGGCAATTTCAAGGTCAAGAGAATATTTAGCTGATGAAGGTGGTGCTCACCTCACCCATCCATTATCCCTTGCAGGCGCATTAGAAAAGTTACATATAGCATCTCAAAGAATACCAATGGATGTTAATCCATCTACTGCTCATATGTTTATCGTTAATCCCTTAAGAGGCGGAGGGATACTTTCGTTATTTAGCACTCATCCTCCTATTGAAGAAAGAATTGCTCGGCTCCAAGAGATGGCAAGGGCAGGAAGGTTTTGAAAGGAAAGACGGCAAGGGCGATCAGTCTCGAAATATTATTGGAAGTAGAGGACTCTGATCGACCTCTTGACCTGCTTCTTACAGAAGCCTTCAAACGCTATAGACATCTTACCCCACTTGATAGATCCTTCCTTACAGAACTTACCTATGGAGTTTTAAGGTGGAGACAAAAGTGTGATTGGCTTATAAAACGATTTTCTAATGTTCCTTTTCATCATCTTGATTCCCGAATACTTAACATCCTTCGTCTTGGATTCTACCAAATATTATTCCTCTCCAAAATACCTGTGTCAGCTGCTGTAAACGAGTCTGTAAACCTTGCAAAAAGGATAAGGGGAGCAAAAGGAGCGGGTTTTGTAAATGCCATTCTTCGCTCCTTCCTTAGAAATAGAGACAAGATCTCTTTTTCAGATTTAGAGAAAACCCCTGATATTTATATCTCTGTAAATTATTCCCATCCCATCTGGTTGATCAAGAGATGGTTAAAAGAGATGGGAGAAGAAGAGACTAAAAGATTATGTGAATTCAACAATACCATACCACCATTAACCTTGAGGGTAAATAAGTTGAAGATAGAGCGTGAAATGTTGATAGAAAAATTAATGTCTAAGGGATTGACTCCATTTCCTACCCAATTTTCAGATGAAGGAATTTACCTTTTAGAACCACCACCTGTCTCTGAGTTGCCATTTTTAAAAGAGGGTTTTTACATAATTCAAGATGAAGCCTCTCAGATTGTGACAGCGATTATGGCACCAAAACCAGGGGAAAAGATTCTTGATGCATGTGCCTCACCGGGTGGGAAGACGACACATATAGCTCAAATGATGGAAAACAGGGGTGAGATTTATGCAATTGATATTAATCAAACAAAGATAAATGTTATAAAAAAAATGTGTAAACTTTTGGGAGTAGATATTGTAAAATCCCTAAAGGCAGATGCAACAATGCCTTTACCATTTCCAAAAGAGATTAGATTCGATCGTATACTGGCAGATGTTCCCTGTTCTGGGTTTGGGACTTTAAGGAGAAATCCAGATTTGAAGTGGAAGAGAGGGGAGGAAGATATTAAGAGATTAGGTGGGCTCCAATTTTCAATATTAAATAATCTTTCTAATTATGTTAAAGAAGGAGGAGTACTTGTTTATAGCACATGTACCATTTTTCGTGAAGAAAATGAGGAGGTTATTGAAAAATTCCTTAGCATACACAGGGAATTTAAACTGGAAGACATTAGAAATATCGTGCCAGAAAGATTAAAAATTTTTATAAAAGATGGATATTTTAAAACTTTTCCACCAAAGGATCAGATGGATGGATTTTTTGTTGCGAGACTTCTAAAGGATTAAAACATAAATTGAGCAATGTTTTTACTAAACGCATCAATTTTGATGAAAGGAGTTTAAGGTGAAAAAGATCGCACCATCAATTCTTTCAGCTGATTTCAGTAAGTTAGGTGAAGAACTTAAGGCTGTTGAAGAGGCAGGGGCTGATTTGATTCATGTTGATGTGATGGATGGACATTTTGTTCCTAATATTACAATAGGACCTCTTGTCGTAACTGGTTTAAGAAAGCTAACAAACCTACCGCTTGATGTTCATCTTATGATCGAGAGGCCAAAGAAATTCATTGAAGAATTTGTTAAGGCTGGAGCTACATGGATTACTGTGCACGTAGAGGTTTGTAAAAAACTCCGCCCAGTGATCAGGATGATTCGTGATCTGAATGTAAGACCTGGTATTGTTTTAAACCCTTCAACCCCTCTAAAAGTTTTATATCCAATACTCGATGAGATCGATCTCGTTTTATTGATGTCTGTTAACCCGGGATTTCCTGGTCAATCCTTTATTCCATCTACACTTAAAAAGATTGAGAGGCTTAGAAAGATTATCGATCAAAATAGATTTAGTTTAGAGATTGAGGTTGATGGAGGGATAAAGGAAGAAAATATAAGGGCTGTTTCAAATGCAGGTGCAGATATATTTGTTCTTGGAACAGGAATATTTAAGACTAAAGATTATAAGGAGACAATTAAAAGATTAAGAAAGGAAATATTAGAGTAAATTAATTAATTTTTGGAGATGGTTTAAATGCTCTCTCTAAAAGAAAAAGAGTTTATACTCTCAAATGCATATGTTCCGGAGCATATTGTAAGTCTGATGAGTTTAATATCAAAAGGGGAACCATTCTTAATAGAGGGCCATTTATTAATTATTAGAGATAATTTGGCAATTTTCGTTGGATATCCATTAGATAAAAATTTTTCATTAAAAAGGTGTGAGCATATTCTGAGGGGGATTCTTGAAAGATTTAAACCTGAAATTCTTAGGTTTATAGGGCCAGAGATTCCACCGTTTCTTATAGAATCATCAATCGAGAGGCAAACTGACCAATATTATTTATTGGATTTGGAACAGACAAAAATTAAGAATTCGTTGATTAAATTGGTTCAAAAGGTCTCATCTCAATTATCATTTGAGATAACAAACTCATATACCAAACAACATCAAGAACTTGTTTCAGAATTCATGAAGAAAAACAATTTAATTTTTAGAGTAAAAGAATTATATAAGTGTATGCCTGATTATGTTTCTCATTCAAAAACTGCCTATCTATTAAATGCAGTAAACAAAGATGGGAAACTTACTGCCTTTTATATATTAGAGGTTGGTGCAAAGAAATTTAATACATATTTAGTTGGAGTCCATTCTAAGAAAAATTATTTCCCACATGCTTCAGATTATCTTTTTTATAAGATGATTGAGTTCACATCTGAACAGGGGAAAAGCAAGATCCATCTTGGATTGGGTGTAAATGAAGGTATAAGGAGATTTAAAGAGAAATGGGGTGGTACTCCTTTTCTCCATTATGAATACTGTGAGTGTGATTATAGAAGTAAAAATACATTATCTCTTATAAAATATTTAGGAGGGAGATTGTAAGCTTTTAAATGAATCTCCTTTGGTTAAGAAAAAGACGTCTTCGAACTGTTTGGAGGGTGGAGAAGAAAAATAAGATTTTTTTTCTTGTGGGGACAGCCCATTTTTCTCCATATTCTTTTAAAAGATCATTATTGAAAATAATAAAAAATGTTAATACTGTTGCATTTGAAGGTCCCTTAGACCCTGCGAGTATGGCAAAGGTGTCAGAGTATGGAAAACATGGAGAGCAAGTTCCTTCTCTCTATGATGCACTCAGATTAGAGTCCATTCAGGAGATTAATAGACAACTCCATATTAAATTTAAAGCTCAAGAGAGTGCTAAAGAGTTATTTACAAATCTCTATCAACACAGAAATTCAGATTTACTGAGAGATCTAATCCAAGGAGTTAAGCCTTGGTTTGGATTTTTTACAATATGGTCAACCATCTTAGGTTGGAAATATTCTATGGATCTTGAGGCCTATGATCTTGCCGTAAGCTTAAAAAAGGATATTCAATATCTTGAAACTATAGATGATCAACTGGTTTCATTAGATGGGATTCCATTTGAAAGGATTGTTGATTTTCTTAATAGAATCAAGCAATGGGAATCATACAAGAGAGATTTTCTCAATACCTTTCTTTCTGGAGATCTTGAAAGATTTGCATCGATAACTAAAGATTTTCCTACCCGATGTGAATCGATTATCACAAAGAGAGATCCAGTCTTCTTTGAGAAAATTAAAAATTTATCAGAGCGAGGAGTTTTTGTAGCATTTATAGGTTTTATTCACATCTTAGGCCTAACGAGGATGTTATTAGATGATGGATTTAAGGTGATTCAACAAGAGATATGATCAATCAAGACCATATAGAGGTGATAAAGAGATTTGCTTATGTGCCAGAGCATATACCTTCATATGTAACCTCGATTTCAGAGTCCGAACCTTTCTGGCTTGAAGATTTTTTAATCTACTTTAAAAAAGATCATTTAATCTTCATTGGATATCCTCTAAGTGGGGTTTTAAAGGAAGAAAGGATAAAGATGGTCCTTCATGAATCCATCATTCGCTTTAAGCCTAAAATCATATCAATTAGTTCACCTTTTGTTCTCTTTCCAAATCATCAATGTATACGTTTTTCTTATGATGATTATTATCGTTTGGACCTTTTTAACTTAACAATTTCACAAAAGAATCGAAATATGATCCAAAGGGCAAGTCGTGAACTTTTTATAGAAAAGACCAGAAATTATAATGATGAGAATCAAAAAATAGTGGATACCTTTATTGAGACCCATCCCTTAAACGAGGAATCCAAATTTATATTTAAAAGAATTAAGGAATACCTTTCATCTTCACATGAATCTTGGATTTTTAACGTAAAAAATTTGAAGGGTGAGTTAGTGGCTTTCGATATTGCTGAATTTGGCTCAAAGGACTATGCATTTTATATGTTTAATTTTCGCTCAAAATCCATTTATATTCCAGGGGCATCAGATTTACTTCTTTATGAGATAATAAATACTGCAATGGTTGAAAATAAAAGATACTTAAACTTAGGCCTTGGGATTAATAAAGGGATAATATTTTTTAAAAAGAAATGGGGAGGGCATCCATTTCTTTCTCATTTTTATTGCCTATATAAGCCTTCAAAGGAATATTCTATAGAGAGGCTTATTGAAAAGCTATAAAAATTTTTATTTTAAAGTTATTTTTTAAAGCGATGATTAAGAAATTTTTTAAAAGATTTATAGAGCCAAAGGAAAAAGATAGACTATTTTCAGCATGGCAGATAGAGTTGACCACCAGATGTCCACTTCGATGCAAGATGTGTATTCGCTCGGAAACAGAGGATTGGCAATATAAGGATATGCCACTTGAGGATTTCAAAAAGATTCTTCCTTACCTTAGAGATGTTGAGAATGTAATTCTGGAAGGTTGGGGTGAGTCAATGCTTTATAAGGATCTCATTGAGTGTGTCAAACTGGTTAAAAAAGAAGGTTCTCAAGTGGGCTTTGTGACGAGTGGGAAGGGATTGAATGAGGATCGTGTTTCTGAACTTATCGAAGCAGGGCTCGACTTTTTAGGTTTTTCAATCGCAGGGACTAAGCCAGAAAACCATGCAAAGATACGGGTCAATTCTCATTTGTCAGAAATTCTTAATGCCATTCGTTTTTTTACAGAGGAGAAAAGACGAAAGGGCATTAATCGGCCCAAAATGCACTTTGTTTTCCTAATGCTGAAAAATAATATTCAGGAGGTTCCTGATTTACCTGTTTTTGCCGAAGAGGCTGGGGTTAAAGAAGTTTTTCTCACCAATATCATCCACATTACAAGTCTGGCTCAAGATGACCAAAAGGTATTTTCTTATGAAGAAGGAGAGAATCATTTAGATTCCTTTCTGAGAGAGGCCGAGGCAAAAGCCCGAAGATTAAGGGTCAAATTAAAAAGACCATCTATCACCCCTATTGATCTTCCCGTATGTGAGGAAAATCCATTAAGGAATATCTATATCTCTTCAGATGGAGAGGTTTCACCATGCGTCTACCTTTATCCACCTCTCCCTTCCCCTTTTAAAAGGATATTCCATGGCAAAGAGTATTGGATGGAGAAGGTAAGTTTCGGTAATATTTTTAAAGAATCTTTTTATGAGATTTGGAATCGTGATGATTATGTCCGTTTCAGAGATTGTTATATACAGAGGAAGAAGGAATTTAAGGAGTTATCTTATTCCCTTTTGAATGGAGAAATGAAGAAAAATTTAAAGAAAGTTAAACTTCCAGAGCCACCTGAGCCCTGTAAAACATGCCATAAAATTTACGGGTTTTAATCCCCCTCACCCACCCTTTTTTTCATAGTGAGAGGAGAAAGGTGAGGGGGAATCTAAGGCCTAAAATTTTGGAGCAGGAAATATCAATCCACCAAAGATTAAGTAAGCAAGAACCAATGTGAGGATGATATTAAATCCCTGTGCAACTAAGAATGCAGCTGCCGGTCTACCACCACCCATAGCAATGAGTTCCTTAAAGTTTGTATCAAGACCTATACAGATAAAGGCAAGGTTAAACCACCAGGCCCTTATTGGTCCTGTTATACCTGTTACCCCTTTTGCAAATGACTCTGACATAAAGAATGAGAAAATGATCGAGGCAACAATGAAACCAAGTACAAATTTTGGAAATCTAAACCAAATCTCCATTGCACTTGGTTTTTCACCACCCTCCTTGCCTTTGAATACCCAAACAACCGCAAGGATAAAGGCAACAACACCAATTAGGACGTTCTGTGCCATCTTTACTACAACAGCCACAGACATGGCTTCAGGACCAGCAATTGAACCTGCTGCTACAACTGCCCCAGTAGTATCGATCGTACCACCTATCCAGGCACCTGCCACTGCTGGTAACATACCAACAGCCTTGGCGATCATTGGTTGAAATATTAACATTGGAATAGCACAGAGGAGAACAAGTGAGATCGTGTGGCTCACCTTTTTAGGATCACCCTTCACAGCACCTCCTGCAGCGATGGCTGCTGAAACACCACATACAGAGACACCTGTAGCCAATATTGATGCAAATTCATCATCAAGACCCAATCTCTTTGCAAACCAGAAGCAGAAATAGAAGACTAAAAAGATAACAATAATGGCTTGAACCATTCCATAGGCACCTACTTTTACAATTGTTGTAAAAAGAATCTCTGCTCCAAGTAAAACGAGTCCTATTTTAATGAAGTATTCTGTCTTGACAGCCTCTTTAATCCATCCCGGAACCCCGAATATATTACTTACAACCAAGCCAATAATTAAGGACCAGAAAACAGTTTCAAGACCATAATATGTTATTGTTGAATTGCCACCAACGATAGCTGCAATCAAAGAAAGGATAAAGACAATAGGAAATCCCGAAGTAAATTTTCCTACTGGCATTCCCATAATAGCAATCCCAATCAATGAGAATATCCAAAAACCAATCAACATATAAAGCATCTTTAATAGATTCGATCCTGATAGAACCTTTCCAAGGCTATTAGTAGAATCTCCTGTTATGTCTTTTGCTAATTTTTCAGCCTTTTTCTTTAAATCCTTATCCTTTACTTCTTTTATAGCCTTTTCAAGATTTGCTGAAGCCTGACCAATAGCTTTTCTGTCTTTTCCTTCAAGGGCAGTCTTTAAGGCAAGTGCCTGTGCCTTAAGGCCTTCTTCTCCAATTTTTTCAGCTTCTTTAGCGATAGAATCTACTTTGTTCAAATATCCAGGGACTTTAGCTAAAAATGCACCATCAGTCATCCATTTAAACCCAGCAAGCTTAAAAGTTGCTCCTGCCATAAAAATGATGAGAATAAGGAAACCAATCCATACTGCCATCCAATCATCCTTTTTCCAAAGTGTTGACCAATCGATAAACTGTTTTTTCTCTGCCATATTAACACCCCCCTTTTTAAATTTTAATTTGATAAATTTTTAAGATTTTATCGTATTCTTTTATCACCCCCTTTTCCTATTAAAATTTACTTTTCTTAGAGTTTCAATTAAAAAATAGATAGTCGATATTAAATTTATTACCAATATATGCCTATTTTAAATCATTGTCAAATCTTAATTGAGAATTGTAAACATCTTTTTTCCCCGTGATGAGGTTATATGGCGTATATGGCAAATTCTTAAAAAAAAGTTGACAGTGGGTTTAATAAAATGTTAATTTTTTCGTAAAGTAAAAAGAGGGGGGTGAAGTTATGTCAGAAACACCTTTGTTAGATGAACTGGAGAAAGGGCCATGGCCAAGTTTTGTAAAGGAGATAAAGAGGGCAGCAAAAAAGAACGCTGCTGCAAAAGACCTTCTGGGTGTTCAGGAGTTGTCATTTAAGGATAGGGTTACACACTGGAAACATGGAGGGATCGTTGGAGTTACAGGATATGGGGGGGGAGTCATTGGAAGGTATAGTGATGTTCCACATCTTTTCCCTAATGTAGAGTCATTTCATACACTTCGCGTAAACCATCCTGCAGGCTGGTTCTATACAACAAAGAAGCTAAGAGAGCTTTGCGATGTATGGGAGAAGTATGGCAGTGGGATGACGAATTTTCATGGGTCTACAGGGGATATCATTCTTCTTGGAACAAATACAGCAAATCTTCAACCCTGTTTTGATTCATTGACAGAGATTGGGTTCGATTTAGGTGGTTCAGGTTCAGCTCTAAGGACACCGACAGCATGCATTGGTCCTGCTCGATGTGAGTGGACGAACATTAATACACTGGATTTGGTGCATAATCTTACCTTAGAATTTCAGGATGAGATCCATCGCCCCAGATGGCCATACAAATTTAAGATAAAGATTTCTGGATGTCCAAATGATTGTGTAGCTGCGATTGCAAGAGCGGATTTAACCATAATTGGGATCTGGAGGGATAGTATTCGGATTGATCAAAAGGCGGTTAAAGAATATTTAAGGGCAGGGTTTGATATAAAGGGGCTTGTTGTAGATAAATGTCCCACAAATGCCCTTAAATGGGATGAAAAGGCAAAAAAACTTAGGGTTATTGCTAAAGATTGTGTCAGGTGTATGCATTGCATCAACAAGATGACAAAGGCTATTAGACCTGGAAAAGATAAAGGGGCAACAATACTAATTGGTGGAAAGGCACCAATCCTTAAAGGGGCAATGCTTTCTTCCGTTCTCATTCCTTTTACGAAGCTCGAACCTCCATATAATGAGTTAAAAGATTTGATTAGAAAGATATGGGATTGGTGGGATGAAAATGGTAGGACGAGAGAAAGGGTTGGTGAATTGATAGAAAGGGTTGGTATGAGAAATTTCCTAAAGGCTATTGGTTTAAAACCAACTCCACAGATGATTAAAGCGCCAAGGGCAAACCCATATGTCTTCTTTTAAATAAAGAAAAAAGAGAGGAGGTTTCATATGGCAAAGACAGATATTGGTCCACCGGATTTTCGAGAGATGTTACCCGAGGTTATAAAGAAAAATTATGGACGCTGGAAATATCATGAGATATTAAAACCAGGGGTTTTACGACACGTTTCTGAAACAGGAGACGAAGTGTTTACAATTAGGGTTGGATCACCACGTCTCGTCAGTGTCGATTTTATAAGAGATATTTGTGACATTGCTGATAAATATTGTGATGGACATTTACGCTTTACAAGCCGATATAATATTGAATTTATGACCACAAATAAGAAAAACATAAAATCCATTATTGATGAGGTTAAAAAACTGGGTCTTCCAGTTGGAGGAACAGGAAATAGTATTTCAAACATTGTTCATACCCAGGGCTGGATTCATTGTCACAGTGCTGCAACAGATGCTTCAGGGGTTGTAAAGTCATTAATGGATGAGCTTTATAATTACTTTACCACAATGAAACTTCCGGCAAAATTAAGGGTTTCTTTGGCTTGTTGCATCAATATGTGTGGAGCAATACATTGTTCAGATTTAGCTGTTGTTGGCGTTCATACGAAGGTTCCAAAGATTGATCATGAAAAGGTTAAAGCAATCTGCGAAATTCCAACCACCATAGCCTCGTGCCCTACTGGTGCTATTCGTAGACACCCAGACAAAGAGGTTCAAAGTGTAGTGATTAGAGAAGATCTTTGTATGTATTGCGGAAACTGTTATACGGTATGTCCTGCAATGCCTCTTGCTGATGCAGAGGGTGATGGTGTAGCGATTTATGGAGGTGGGAAGGTTTCGAATGCAAGAAAACCACCAATGTTTTCACGTTTAATCGTTCCATATCTTCCCAATAATCCTCCTCGATGGCCAGAGGTGGTAAGTACTATAAAGAAGATTGTTGACGTATATGCAAAGAATGCAAAGAGATATGAGCGAATGGGAGAATGGATCGAGAGAATAGGCTGGGAAAGGTTTTTTGAGCTAACCGGTATTCCATTTGTTGAACAGCATATCGACGATTTTACATATGCAAGAGAGACTTGGAGGACAACTACACAATTTAAATTTTAATTTCATAAAAAATTCATAAAAATTTTTTAAACCGTTAAAATCAAGAATCACCCTTCACCTCAGTTTTCCTCTTATCAGAGTGGAAGGTGAAGGGTGATCACAAGAAGAAGGGGAGAAAAAAGTGGAGGAAGAGCTTAAAGAAAAGATACTAAAATATTTGGAGACAGTGAGTCAGGCAAAGAACAAGGATGTGGCAAGGGCTGTTGGTCATGAAAAGAGTATTGTAGATAAAGCGATTGCTGAACTTGCAAAGGAAGGAAAGATTGAATATAGAAGTTTTGGTGGCATCACTTATGTTTCTCTTGTAGGAAAGCACGAAAACTAAGGGAAATGTCAAAGGATGATAATTTAATCATTGGCAATCCTGAGCTTGGTGGTTTTGTTATTTCTTCACCACAGGGGCGCTCCGGAAAGACTTTAGTTACCATTGGTTTAAGTAGATTATTGTTAAAGAATGGTTACAGGGTTCAACCCTTTAAAAAAGGGCCTGATTATATTGACCCATCCTGGCTTACAGTTTCAGCAAGAAGAATTTGTCGAAATCTTGATCTATTTTTAATTCCAAAAGAGAAATTGATTGAAAATTATATAAAGAACTGCATCGGTATTGATATCGCACTTATTGAAGGGGCAATGGGGCTTTATGATGGTCTTACCCCTAAAGAAACAACTGCTGAGATTGCCCATTTATTAAATCTTCCAATCATCATGGTAATCAATACGAGTAGAATGGCCGAGAGTATTTCAGCAATGCTTAAGGGGTATCAGGATTTCAGGCAGGATATATATATTGCAGGTGTAATCCTGAATAATGTTTCTGGAATTCGACATGAAAGCAAACTTAAGAGGGCTGTCGAAAGATATTGCAAAATTCCTGTTGTTGGAAGCATACCAAAAGATAAAGATCTTAATATCCCAGAACGACACCTTGGATTAGTCCCATCACTGGAAAAGGGAGAAGAAGTAGAATCGATCGTTGAATACATTAGTATGAAAATTGAACCTCATATCGATTTGGAAGGGGTATTATCTATAGCCAGAAGTTTAAAATTTAATGATTACAAAACTATAAAAAAATTAGAAATGGAGTCAGTGCCTAAATCTTACGGCAAAATAAAGAAGGCTAAGATTGGAGTTTTTCGTGACCAGGTCTTCAATTTCTATTATCCAGAAAATCTTGAAGCATTGGAAGAAGAAGGTGCTGAGCTTATATTTATAAATTCTTTAAAAGATAAACTACCAATGGTGGATGGCCTCTATATTGGTGGTGGGTTTCCGGAATTCTTTCTTGAAAGATTGGAAAATAATATCTCATTAAGGGAAGATATAGCAAAGCTAATCGAAGAAGGTCTACCTGTTTATGCAGAATGTGCAGGCCTGATGTATTTGTGTCAAAAGATTTACTGGGAGGGTCATTCCCATGAGATGGTTGGATTGATTCCAGCAGAGGTCCATATTTCAGAAAGACCAGAAGGACATGGTTATGTTGTTGCAGAGGTTGCCTCTGAAAATCCAATTTACCTTAAAGGAACGGTAATCCTTGGCCACGAGTTTCATCACTCTAAGTTATCTTTTAAAAGAGAGGTTAAATTTATATTTAAAATAAACCGAGGTCACGGGATTGACGGGAAAGTAGATGGTATATTATATAAAAATTTGATTGCAACTTATTTACATATACATGCCTTAGGGACTCCCGAGTGGTCCAGGGCTTTTGTTTCTTTAGTTAAAAATGGTGGAGCTTTAATGGTGAATGCTCTAAAAGATTAATAAAATACTGTGCATGATGAATCAAAAATTTATTTCAAATTAGCAGGAGGTAAAAGACATGGCAAAGGCAACACTTGGAGGAATAGAGATTGAAATTGATGAAGACGGTTTTATTCAGGAACCTGATAAGTGGAATAAGCAAGTGGCTGAAGATCTGGCAAAGACAGAGAATGTGACATCGATGAGTGAAGAGCATTGGAAGGTTGTAAACTATCTTAGAGATTATTACCTAAAGTTTGGAATTGCACCTCCAATTCGTATGCTATGTAAACAGACTGGGTTTGACTTAAAGAAGATTTACCAGCTTTTCCCAAGTGGTCCAGCTAAAGGGGCATGTAAAGTGGCTGGTTTGCCAAAACCCACTGGATGCGTATAACACTTACTCCTCAAATTTCTTTTAGGGGATGGAAAACTATTTAATTATCAAAGGGTAATTTAGATGGGGGGATTAATCCTTTTTATCTTTTATGGAAGTATTGTTTTCTTTATCATTTTTTCGATATTGCGGGTGAAAAAATGTATAAATGCTCCAATCCATCTTCATTGGGAGTTATACAAGGGTAGTTCTATTTATGAAGCAAGCGAGTGGTGGGATAAATCTTATAGTACATTTAAACATAAGGTATACGAACTTTTATTAGAAATTATATTTTTAAGGGATTTTTATCATAGGAATAAAAGATTCTGGTACCCCTTATATCTTTTCCATATTGGTCTCTATTCCCTTTTTCTATGGCATATCTGGCTATTTTTTCGTTCGATCTCAGGAAGTATTGAAACAGTTTCAAACGTAGGTTGGATATGGGGGACTATTTCTACAATTATAACTTTTATAGGTGGAATTATTATCTTATTTCTGAGGATATGGGATGAAGAATTAAAAATCTATTATACCCCGATTCATTATATAAAATGGATCTTTGTGTTACTTACACTTGCAGGAGGTATCTATGCAGTAGACATACATTTTCAGTCAAATATGTTTCTTTTGTTAAAGTATGTGAAAGAGCAGGTGACATTTGCCGATTTCGAAAAAAAGCTTCATCCTTCATTTGGCCCAGCCCTGCATATTATGTTTGCATCTATGTGGTTAATCTATTTACCATTCAGTCATGTCTATAATCTTTTCTTTAGATATTACCATTATCTCAGATGGGACGATGTGCCAACAAAAAAAGGGAGTAAGATAGAGAGAAGAATAAAGGAGAATTTAGATCGACCTGTAAGTTGGTCTGCCCCACATATTAAACCAAGAAAGCAATGGAGAGATGCAGTTTCAGAAGCGAAGTTTATTTTAAAGAATGGGTAGATAAATTTTTTACAAAGCTGGAATGATGAAGGCCAAAAGTAAAAAGGTTCAATTAAAAGATATAAGCCTTAAGACAGAAGACCCCCTTGTTAAAATAACTGCAGAAGATTTGATGCCGCTTCCTCCACCCTTAGATAAAGAGGAGAAAAAAGAACCTTATCCTGAGCTTTCGGAAGATAAAAAGAAGAATTATGAGTGTTTCTTGGATGGTGTTTCCGCAGTTTCAATTCCAAAGCCTAAAGATAAGAAAGACAAAGAGAGACTGGTTAGACAATTCCTTGAAGGACTAAAAAAGTTATTATCAAAAGATGATAATTGGCTTTTTTGGCAACCCCTTATTCAATCACTTGAAAGTTGTGTAAAATGTCAAACATGTAGTGAGGCTTGTCCTGTCTATATCTCAAGCGGTAAACAGGAGATCTATCGGCCTACCTTCAAAACAGAGATACTCCGAAGGATCATTAATAAATATATAAGAAAACGGGGAAGATATATTTCCAGGCTTACAGGCAATGACATTGAGCTTAACTGGCAAACAGTAGCAAGACTTGCTGAGCTTGCCTATAGATGCACTCTATGTCGACGATGTGCTCAATTTTGTCCGCTTGGAAGTGATAATGGTTTGATAGGGAGAGAACTCAGAAAATTATTCAGTCAAGAGATGGGTATAGCCCCAAAGGAGCTTCACGATTCTGGTACAATACAACAACTTAAATTGGGGGCAAGCACAGGGATTTCTCCTCCTGCCTTTCAAGGAATGATTGAATTTATGGAGGATGAAATTGAGGAAAAGTTGGGTAGAAGGATAAAGGTTCCTGTTGATAAAGAAAGGGCTGATATTCTGCTTATTCATAACTCAGGAGAATTTATGTCATGGATTGAAAATCCAGTGGCATTTGCTATTATTTTTGAATCAGCAGGTCTTAGCTGGACACTTTCTACAGAAATTTATGGATACGAGGCAACCAATTATGGAACATGGTATGATGATGTCCAGCTGGCAAGGATTTCCCTTAAACAGGTTGAAGTGGCAAAGAAATTGAAGGTTAAAAAGATTGTGATGGGAGAATGTGGCCATGCTCATAAGGGTCTTATCGTAATAGCCGATAGGATATTGGTGGATGATATGAACTTTCCAAGGGAGAGTTATCTTCCAATTCTCGAGGATATTGTTCTTAATAATAAAATTAAACTCGACCCAAAAAAGAATGATTTTCCTGTAACACTTCATGATCCATGTAATTTTGTTAGGCTTATGGGAATTGTGGAGCCACAGAGAAGGATACTTAAAAAGATTTGTCCCCAGTTTAGAGAGATGGAACCTCATGGTGTTGAGAATTATTGTTGCGGTGGGGGCAGTGGTTTTGCTATTATGAATTCAATGAATTTTAAAGAATGGCGACAGAACATATCGAGTCGTATGAAGCTCAAGCAGATCCTTGAGGCCTTTCATGATGTCCTTGATCCAGAGATTAAAAAATATGTTTGTGCACCGTGCTCTAATTGTAAAGGGGCAATAAGAGACGTACTTGATAGTCACAGGCTGTGGGAAAAAAATGGAATTTTTTATGGTGGTTTAGTAGAACTTGTAGCAAATGCCATGGTTGATATTAAGAAACCTTTCATTGATTGGGAATGGCATTAGATAATTTATTTAAAAAAGGTTAAAAGATTGGAACAGATTAGAAGAAAAATATTATTATTGGGTCACGAAGGGATTGGTCAGGACGAGACATTGGGATTTGAAATTTTAATGAACCTGTTTAAAACTCTTACTAAGAGGGAAGATATTCCTTATGCAGTCATCTTCTGGAATAATGCAGTTAAACTTTTAGAAGAAGGTAGCCCTTTAACTCCTTATTTAAAAAGTCTCGAAGAAAGAGGTGTTAAGATTTTAGCCGGTAGATTATGCGTAGACGAGTTAGGAATTTCAGGTCGATTGGCTTTGGGTAAGACTGTAGAAATGAATGAGATCTTAGATCTGATTTTACATTATGAAGTTGTTACTTTATGAAAATTATAACTAATCTTCTAATGGAAAATAAGTCAAATATTTTGAGGCGATGGTTCGATTTAATATTAGAAACCTATCCCTCAGATACCGCAGATCTGATAAGAAAGGACAAAGACCCTTTCACGAATCCGGTAGGTTCTACATTATCTCGAGGGATAGAGATTCTCTTTGGAAAAGTTTGTGAAGACATTATTAAAGATGAAGAATGTCAAGAGACTCTCAATTCCATTATTAAAATCAGGTCAGTTCAAGACATTTCGGCCTCAGAGGCAGTTGAATTTATCTTTTTTTTGAAGAAGGCTATTGAAGAGATCATTGGAAATGACATCTTTAAAGAACCATTCATAAAACAATGGCTTAATTTTCAATCAAGGATTGATCGACTTGCACTTTTGGCATTTAATACTTATATGGAGGCAAGGGAGAAGGTTTGTGAGATTCGAATTAAACAGGCAAGGCTTGAGAGGGATATGGCATTTAGAATGATTGAAAGAATGGCTCACTCGAAAGATTAATAATTTATTTTTTTGAATTGATAATTTTAAGGTTATTTAGTGATATGGGCATTGGATATTCAATTTTAGGATTTATCTTAATGGTTATTATTGTTGTGTTAGGGACCGAAGCCTTTGGCCTCTATTCTGTTTTTACGATTTTTATTCCATATATTTCATTTTTCATATTTTTACTGGGTTTTATTTATCGTGTATTGAAATGGGCAACTTCTCCTGTGCCTTTTCATATCCCTACTGTATCGGGGCAGCAGAAGTCACTTTCATGGATCAATCCAGACAGTATAGATAGTCCATATACAACGATGGGTGTTATTAAAAGATTAGCACTCGATATACTTTTTTTTAGACCACTTTTAAAAAATGAAAAATTTGGGCTTGAGGCGCCATACCAACTGCTATTTAAGCCAAGTATACTTCTATGGCTGGGTGCAATGGCATTTCATTGGTCTCTTCTTTTTGTCATCCTGAGGCACACAAGATTCTTCCTTGAACCTGTACCTTCAATAATCGTTTTTCTTCAGAGACTCGATTCAATCCTTCAAGGCCTTTTACCTATTATATACATAAGTGATATCTTCATTTTGCTATCTTTAGCATACCTCTTTATAAGAAGGATCGTCTATCCTCAAATAAGATATATATCTATCTGTTCAGACTATTTTGTACTGCTGTTGATTTTTGGCATTGTAGGCTCTGGAGTTATTATGAGGATAATTTTTAAGGTTGATCTCATAGAGGTGAAACAATGGGTGATGGGTATAATTGCTTTAAAACCGATTTATCCAAAAGGGGTAAACGTTATTTTCTATATTCACCTGTTTTTTGTTAATCTCTTCATTATTTATTTCCCCTTTAGCAAATTGATGCATATGCCTGGGATATTTTTAAGTCCTACAAAAAACTTAAAAAATACAAGCCGAAACGAGCGCCATATAAATCCATGGGATTATGCTGTAAAGGTTCATACCTATGAAGAATATGAAGAAGAATTTCGTGAATCGATGAAAGAGGTTGGATTACCCTTAGAGAAGGAGTAAAATGGAAGATAATTTAAAACAGGCATTAAAAA
>JBBIOI010000010.1:0-46643 GCA_037443425.1 Deltaproteobacteria bacterium | reverse complement strand
TCCTTGACAAGAGTTTCAGTATTTGTTACAAAAGTTTAGAAAAAATAAATTAAATTTAAATTGAGACAATTAAAAAGAAAGGAGATGAAATGGGAATTGTAATTGATGTTTATTGTCACCACATATCAAGATCTGTCGGTAAAATATTAGATAAGCTCAAATATTATGGGAAAGGTAAGGAATTTGAATACCCTCCTCAAAATGCTGACCCCGAAGTGCGACTTGGATTAATGGAGAAATATGGTATAGATATCCAGGCATTAACACAGACCACACCTGTGCTGCTCGGTTTTAATGCTGAAGAGGCATCTGAAATCTGCAGGTTATCAAACAATGACAATTATGCCTTATGCAAGGCATATCCAAAAAAGTTCGTTAACATCTGTATCATTTCCCTTCTCGATATGAGAAGTGCAATGGATGAGTTAAATCGATGTATTAATGAACTTGATTGCCGTGGTGTAACGATATCAACAAATCAGAATGGCAAAGGACTCGATTCTCCAGAGTTTTATCCATTCTATGAGAAACTTGTTGAGTACGATCTTCCCATATTTTTACACCCAACCCACTGGGAATCGTATCCCCTTGTTGATATGGAAAAGGGCTGGCGAATGATGCATGTTTTTGGTTGGCCTTTTGACACAACTCAAGCAGTCTGGAGGCTTATCTTTGGTGGAGTTTTAGATAGATTTCCTACACTTAAGATCGTTACACATCATCTTGGAGCGATGCTTCCCTTCTTTTCACGGAGGATTGAACAAAATTTCAATAAGTTTCTAAGAGATAAACTTCCACGTCATATCTCTGAATACTGGAAAAATATTTATGGAGATACTGCAACTGATGGAACCTTAGCCTCATATCCGTGTGGATATGCATTCTTTGGCCCTGACAGGATGATGTACGGAACTGATTATCCATTTGGAGCGGAAGATGGAGAGGATTTCATAAGGTCCAATCTTGAAGGGATAAAGGCTTTGAATATTCCCAAAGAAGAGAAGGAAAAGATTCTTGGTGAAAATGCTAAAAAACTCTTAAAAATAAATTAATTCATAGAAAGGAGGAAAATTTATGAGCGAAAAGCAGAAGATAGGATGGATTGGTTTAGGTAAGATGGGAGTCCCAATGTCAAAGAATCTTATTAAAAAAGGTTATCCAGTAACGGTTTATAACCGAACAAAAGAGAAGACAAAAGAGCTTGTTGCTGAGGGCGCAAAGGTTGCCGACTCTCCCAAGGAACTGGCATCTGTGTCAGATGTAGTCATTTCGATGATTTCAGATGACCCTGCTCTTGAAGAAGTATCGATAGGGAAAAACGGAGCTTTTGAAGGGGCAAAGCCTGGAATGATCTTTATTGATATGAGTACGGTTTCGCCTGTCTCATCAGGTAAGGTGGCAGAGGTTGCAGAAAAGAAAGGAATTAAATACCTGAGGGCACCTGTATCAGGTAGTACTGCACTTGCAGCAGCTGGGACGTTAACTATCTTTGCCTCCGGCCCAAAGGATGCCTATGATAAATGTGTTGAAATATTTAGTGCTATGGGGCAAAAGATTTTCCATGTGGGAACAGGCGATGAAGCACGTTATCTTAAACTACTGCTTAACATGATGGTAGGAACCACCTCTGCCATGATTGCTGAAGCATTAACATTTGGAAAACGTGGGGGAATGGATTGGGAGCAGATGATCGATATTATAGGTGCAAGTGTTGTTGCATCTCCTTTAGTAAATTATAAAGCACAGATGCTTAAGAGCAGAAATTTTACAGCAATGTTCACCATTGACCAGATGGCAAAAGACTTTGATATTGCATTAGATACAGGTAGAAGTGCTAATGTACCAATGCCAATGACAGCTATGGTTCGACAATTTTATGAGGCTTTAAGGGCAAAAGGCAAGGGTGATATAGATTTCTTTGCCTTGGTTACATTGATGGAAGAGCTTGCAGGCATAAAATAAAAAATTTAAAAAATTGTCCTAAAAGGAGGTTATCAATTATGGGAAAGGTAAAACTTTACGATCTTAGTCATCCATTTGGTGATAAGGTTCCTCTTTGGCCATACTTTGCCGATGTTAAGATTGAGCGTATACATTATCACGCAAAATCGGGTGTACTTTCTCAAGTTATTACAACAACCATGCACTGTACAACACATGCAGATTCTCCTGCACATGTCTTTGAAGGTGGATGGTATACTGATGAGATTCCCTTGGAGAAATATTATGGGACAGGTGTTGCAGTTTCAATTCCAAAAAATAAATGGGAAAAGATCATGCCCGAAGATCTTGAGAAGGCCCGTCCAAAGATAGAAAAGGGTGATATAGTAATTATTAACAGTGGATGGCACCATAAATATTCAGATAGTGTTGAATATTTCTGCTATTCCCCAGGGCTTTATCGAGAGGCAGGAGAGTGGTTTGTTGAAAAAGGAGTCAAATGTGTTGGAGTGGATATGCAAGCACTTGACCATCCTCTTGCTACAGCGATTGGTCCTCATGGCCCTGGTCCATTAAGACCGGACATATGCGCAGAATACAAAAGACTTACTGGCCGTGATGTATTAGAGGATTTTCCAGAATGGGAGCCATGCCATAATCTACTTCTTAGAAACGGTATTATGGGCTATGAGAATGTGGGTGGTGATTTAGATAAAGTGACAGGCATGAGATGTACCTTTGTTGGGTTTCCCATCAGATGGATGAAGGGAGATGGCTCGATAGTTAGATTGGTAGCAATCGTCGATGAAGGAGATCAATAAATTAGTCATCACATCTTTCTCTCTCCTCACTGGAGGAGAGGAAAAGGTTTAAGGAGGTAAAAAATTATGAAATGCAAGAAAATTCTAATTTTATTTTTAGTACTTGGAGGTATTATATTTCTCCATACATTTACAATTGCAAAACCTATAGAGCTGAGCCTCAGTTTAATTATTCCACCGAAACATCTACGTTATATCCATGTAATTGAACCATGGATTAGAATGATAGAACAGAGGACAAAAGGAGGGGTTAAGATAACCCCTTATTTTTCAAACGCATTGGCACCAATGACCGAGATTTTTAATTCAACGGTTTCTGGTGTTGCAGATATTTCAGAAGGGATAGCATATGCAACCCCTGGTCGCTTCCCTTTAAGTGAGTCTGTAATGCTTCCAGAACTTGGTCTAAAAACTAGCCTGAGTTGTTCAAAGGCATTATGGCATCTATATAAAACTTTCCCTGAGGTGAGAAATGAATATGCTGGAGTTAAAATGCTTTGGTTACATGTTACTCCTGGTACAAAGATTATTACGAGAAAGAAACCCGTTCGGACTTTGGAAGATTTAAAAGGATTAAAGATAAGGGTTTCTGGAACTACAGCTGTTAAGATAGGAAAAGCGCTTGGCTTCACCCCTGTCTCAATGCCAATGGGTGATCTATATCTCGCATTAGAGAAGGGTGTCATTGATGGGGTTGTATTGCCAACAGAGATCCTTATTTCAAGAAGACTTGTTGAGGTTACAAAATATGTGACCGATATTGATTTAGGACATGACTCTTTTTTTGTTATAATGAATCAAAATACTTGGAATAAACTTCCAGAGGAAATAAAAAAGGTATTTGATGAATTGAGTGGAGATTGGGCTGTTGATTTTACAGGAAATGCATGGGACAGATTTGATAAGGATGCCGAGAAACAGGTTAAAGCGAAAGGGATTGAATTTATATCCTTATCACCAGAAGAGGTTTCCAGATGGCGAAAACTCCTTGCACCTATAAAAGATGAATATGCCGAAGAATTAGAAGCCAAGAAGTTGCCCGGCAAAAAGATATTGATGGAATTATTAAAATTTGCTGAAAAAGAAAAATAACTAAATACGACCAGAATATTAAAAAAATGAGCTTTTATGGGTTGGCTGATTTATTCGTAAGAATAAATCAGCCAATTATTAATAATTTAAATACAATAGCTATCTTTTCACTTGCACTGATGATGATAATCACAGTGGTAGACGTATTTTCTCGTTTTCTTTTTAACTTACCCGTAACAGGTTCAATCGAAATTACAGGATACCTTCTTTTGCTTACTATCCTTTTAGGGATTCCATACGCTTCACTAAAAAATCAACATATCAACATAAATACAATAGTTACAAAGCTTTCGGATAGAAGAAAATTAATTATAGACTGGGTAATAAATTTTATATCTCTGATCCTTTTTGTTATTATATTTTGGCGGAGTATTATTTATTCAATTTCGTTGAGAGATATGAATACGGTTACAGCTGTTTTGCAATTACCAACACATTATTTTGCAATGATTGCTTCACTTTGTAGTATACTTATTATCTTAGTATTAATATCAAAACTTTTTAAAAATTTGGGGGATGGGTGTAAAAGTAAAAAACATATTGTTTTATGGGGGATTTTTGGATTTTTAATATTAGTAATTTTTTATTTTATTGCAATTGGATCAAAAAATTTAGGAATAAGAATTGATCCAGTTACTGTAGGCATAATAGGTTTGGGTTTACTAATTTTTGCATTTCTTTCAGGGATGCCGATCTTTATTTCACTAATATTTGTAGGATTTCTCGGAATGTGTTTTTTGAGGGGAGCAAACGCAGGATTTAGTATAGTAGGATCATCTCTATATACTGCTTCATCAAATTATAATTTTTCTGTTATTCCCCTTTTTGTATTAATGGGAGAATTTTGCTTTTATTCTGGATTAGGAAAGGAACTTTATGAAACGGCTTATAGATGGATAGGTCATAAACCAGGTGGATTGGCTATGGGAACAATTGCTGGCTGTGCTGGATTTGCCTCAGTATGTGGAGACAGCATGGCAACAGCAGTTACAATGGGAACGGTTGCCATACCTGAGATGAAAAGATATGGGTATGATTCTGGATTGGCAACAGGAGCTGTTGCAGCAGGAGGTACACTGGGTGTTTTAATACCGCCTAGTTTAGCTTTTATTCTTTATGCATTATTAACGGATCAATCTATTGCTTTATTATTTATTGCTGGGATAATCCCAGGTATAATTTTAAGTCTACTCTTCATGCTTTCCATATATATTAGGTCAATTAGAAATCCTGTTCTTGGCCCTCCTGGTCCAAGAACAACATTAAAAGAGAAATTTGAGTCAATAAAAGGCCTTTGGGCAACATTAACATTATTTATTGTTGTAATAGGAGGTATGTACGTTGGAATTTTTACGCCAACAGAGGGCGGAAGTATAGGGGCATTTGGCTCTCTCATAATTGGGATAATAAGAAAAAGGCTATCATGGCAGGGTATAAAATCAAGTTTTATAGAAGGTAGTAAAATTTCCGCAATATGTATTAGTATATTGATTGGAGCAGAGATTTTTGGACCTTTTCTTTCAACGAGCCGGCTTCCAATAGAGCTTGCTAACTTTGTCGTAAATATCTCTGTAAATCCAATCCTCATTCTATTAATTATTCTAATAATTTACCTCTTTCTTGGATGCATAGTACCAGCAATACCTATGCTTATACTCACTGTCCCAATATTTTATCCTGTGGTTACTGCAATGGGATATGACCCAATCTGGTATGGAGTAATTATGGTTCTTATGTTTGAAATGGCTGTAATAACACCACCCATGGGTATTAATGTTCTTGCTCTTCAGTCAGTTGCAACTGATGTTCCCGTAAGTACAATCTTTAAAGGGATTATCCCTTTTTTGATTATGATGTGGTTTTGCGTTGCAATATTGATAATTTTTCCAGATATTGCCTTATTTTTACCAAAACTACTTAAAGGCTAATGGTATAAAATAATATATTCTTTAAGATTAAACTTCAATTTATAAAAGGAGTAGATTATGCCACCAATTATAAATCGAGAAAGATGTAATGGTTGTGGTATATGTGTGGAGATATGTCCTACAGATGTATTAAGAGCGGTAAATAAAAAAGAACCTCCAGAGGTTAAATATCCAGAAGAGTGTTGGCATTGTAATGCCTGTGTACTGGATTGTAAACAGTCTGCAATAACTCTGCGTATTCCACTTCCACAAATGATGCTATACGTAGATGCTAAAAAGTAAAAAATGGTGAGGAGGACAAACCCAATGATAGATGTTGATAAGAATCCAATAGAGGTCGATGTATTGATTGCTGGCGGAGGTATAGGTGGCCTTATGGCTGCCATAAATGCAGCTGAGCAGGGAGTAAGTGTAGTTGTTGCTGAGAAAGCTAATACCAGAAGAAGTGGTTCTGGAGCCACAGGAAACGACCATTTTACCTGTTATATCCCAGAGGTTCATGGCCCTGATATAGATCTTATTGTAAAAGAATTGATGAATAGTCTTCTTGGTAGTTACCAGGATATTATAATGGTTAGGACATTTCTCGAACAGTCTTTTGATCGGGTAAAGGACTGGCATAATTGGGGGATTAATATGAAGCCCCATGGATTCTGGGAATTTACGGGTCATGCCTATCCTGGAAGGCCAAGGATATTTCTAAAATATGAAGGTTATAATCAAAAAGAAGTATTAACAGAACAGGCCAAAAAGCGAGGTGTGAGAATAGAAAACCATACTCCAATTACAGAGCTTATAGTAGACAATGGAGAGATTGTGGGAGCTATTGGAATTAATGTTAGAAATGAAAAACCTGTCCTTAAGATATTTAGAGCGAAGTCCGTTGTTCTTGCCACAGGCACAGCAAATAGACTTTATCCTCCAATAAGTCCGGGTTGGCTTTTTAACACAGCCTTCTGCCCCAGTAATACAGGAAGTGGTAGGGCAATGGCATTCAGGGCAGGTGCAAAGCTAATAAATATGGAGCTACCAAATACACATGCAGGGCCAAAGTATCTTGCACGCTGTGGGAAGGCTACCTGGATAGGAGTTTATAAAGATCCATATGGAAAGCCAGTAGGTCCATTTGTTGAAAAACCTTCGAAGGAGTTAGGTGATATAACTGCTGATGTTTGGAACTCTGTTTTTACCGATTATCATAAAGCGGGGAAAGGGCCTGTATATATTGATTGCACAGAGATTTCAGAAGAAGATCTTCAGTATATGATCTGGGGATTGAAGCATGAAGGTAATACAGCAATGCTTAACTACATGGCAGAGGAGGGGATTGATCTAAGAAAACATATTATAGAATTCATGAAATACGAACCTAATCTAATAGGGAGCAGAGGTATTGAAATCGATACCCGTGGTGAGACCAATATAAAAGGGTTATATGCCGCAGGAGATGAGGTAGGAAATTTCCGCGCCGATATTGCAGGGGCAGCCACCTTCGGATGGATTGCAGGAAAGAGTGCGGCAGAAAGGGCCAAAGGAACCAAGGCATTCCATGACGCAGAAAATAGTAATCTTGTAAAAGATAGAATAAAATTCTATACTGAGATCACTAAAAGAAGTGTGGGACCATCTTGGAAAGAGGCAAATTTGACACTTCAGCAGATCATGAATGATTATGCAGGAATTACTGTGCGATCTGAGACCCTCTTGAAGGCGGGGCTAAAATATTTAAGGGATTTAAAGAGGAAAGTTATAAATACAATTGTTGCAGAAGACTCACACAACCTTATGAGGGTGCTTGAGGTCATAGATTTAATTGATTGTGGAGAGATTATATTCCTAACGGCGTTAGAGAGAAAAGAGACAAGGGGACTTCATATAAGATCTGATTTTCCTTTTACAAATCCACTCCTCCAGGATAAATTCCTAACTATAAGACAGGAAAAGGGGGATATTAAGCTTGAATGGCGTGACAGGAGATAATCTCAAAGTGAAGCAAAAATAGTTACATTTAAGATAAATATATTATACGAGGAGGTATAGATATGAAGGTGATGAGATTAAATGATGTGAAGGAGTACGAGGCTGCAAAACATTTCAAAATGGTCGCCATGAGGCTTCAGGGAAGGGAAGAGACAGGAGTTCAAAAATTCTGGGTCGGTCTTTCACACTTTCTTCCTGGTGGAGGAGCTGAGTTTGATTCATCTCCTACAGAGAAGGTCTATGTTGTCCTAAGTGGCCAGGTTACTGTGAAAACCGAAAAGGAGGAGGTTACGCTTAATCCGCTTGATTCTGTCTATATTGCTCCAAATGAGGGAAGATCTATTATTAATAATGGTAAAGTTCCGGCAAGCATGCTAGTCATCATCAATTATCCAAATTAAGGCTACCAAAAAGAATTTAAGCATTGTCAAAACGAGAATACTTTTGAGGAGGGGATATCATGAAATATGAAGATATTAAAAAATTATTTGATGTTAGTGGAAAGGTGGCTCTTATTACAGGGGCAACAGGCGGATTTGGTGGTGCTGCGTCAAGGGGGTTGGCTGCAGCTGGCGCAAAGGTAATGGCTACAGCAAGGACAGTGGCATCACTTGAGAAGCTTGTTAAAGATATTCGTGAAAATGGTGGGGAGGCTTCATATTCTCCTGGCGATCCAGTAAATTATGAAGATGTAAAACGGGTAGTAAAGGATACTGTGGATACCTATGGAGGAATCGATATATTGGTAACAGCTGCAGGAATAAATAAGGTTAGTCCGATTATTGAACAGCCCATTAAGGATTGGCAGGAAGTAATAGATGTGAACCTTAAAGGTACCTATCTTTTTTGTAAAGAAGTTGGCAAGGTTATGATAAATCAGGGGAGGGGAGGTAAAGTTATCCTTGTAGGGTCAGCAAGGGGACATTTAGGTATGAGTAATTATTCAGCCTATTCCCCATCAAAAGGTGCAGTTCATCTTCTGGCAAAAACATTGGGTTGTGAATGGGGACCATATAAAATCAATGTGAATGCCATTGCCCCAACTGTCTTCCGAACACCTTTGACCCAATGGATGTTTGACGATAAGGCTTTTTATATGAATTTTCTTAAAAGGATACCGATTGGAAGATTAGGTGAACCAGAAGATTTTATAGGGACAGTCATCTTTCTTTCTTCAAAGGCTTCTGATTTTATCACAGGTGCGATTATAGATGTCGATGGTGGATATACTGCTGGCTAATTAAAAGGAGAAGATAATGGAGGCTCTGGATATAAAAAATATTTCTATAATTGGTGCAGGAATGATGGGCCATGGCATTGCCCAGCATTTCGCCTCAAAAGATTACAATATTATTCTTCTCGATTTAGATGAGGAACCACTGAAAAAGGCGATTGGTAACATCCGATCAAATCTTGAGATAATGGCTAAGCATGAAATCATTGATTCAAATCAAATTGATAAGATTCTAAGCAAGATTAAAACAACAACGGATTGGAAAAAGGCAACTTCAGATGCCCAATTAATTATAGAAGCGGTATATGAAAATTTGGAATTGAAGCAGGATATATTTAAAAAACTTGACTCCCTTTGCCCTATAGAAACGATATTAGCAACAAACACCTCTGTTATAAGCATAACAGAGATAGCATCTAAATCTAAAAATAGAGGAAGGATAATCGGGACTCATTTCTGGTATCCACCTTATTTAATACCATTGGTTGAGGTTGTCAAAGGGAAAGATACTTCTGAAGAGACTATGGAATTTACATATCAATTCATGAAGAAGGCTGGAAAACATCCCATAAAATGTTTAAAAGATGTTCCTGGATTTGTTGCAAATAGACTTCAACATGCTTTATGGCGCGAGGCAATTTCAATTGTAGAGCGTGGAATCGCTGATCCTCAGACAGTTGATGAAGCAATAAAAAACAGTATTGGAATAAGGCTTGCTGTTTTAGGGCCGATAGAGAATGCTGATATGGTAGGATTGGATTTAACATTAGCTATACATAATACAGTTTTAAAAGATTTAGAGGCATCACCAGATCCTTCCCCTCTTTTGAAAGAAAAAGTAAAAAAGGGGGAGCTTGGATTTAAAACCGGTAAAGGGCTATATGATAGATGGACTGAGGAGGATATAGTTAAGATAAGAGAAAATCTTTTAACCTATTTAATCCAGCACTATAAAAGAAAGAAGGGTTGAAATTTTATTTAAAAAAATTATAGAAAGGTGAGCAGATTATGGATAAATTGATTATTACTGCAGCTATAACAGGAAACATAACTTTACCAGTCCAAACACCCTATTTACCTTTAACACCTCAACAGATAATTGATGATGCTGTTAGGGCAGCCAATGCTGGTGCAGCTTCTGTTCATATTCACGCAAGAGATCCAAAAACTGCAAAACCAACAACAGATCCAGAAATATATAGAGAGATAGCCTCAGGGATAAAAGCAAGAAGTAATGTGATAGTTTGCATCACAACTGGCGGGACAGCTACGATGACCCCTCAGGAGAGGGCACAAGTGGTCCCCAATTTAAAACCCGAACTTGCCACGTTTAATATGGGTTCAATAAATTTCTCGATTCATCCTATTGCAGAAAGGTATAAAGATGAAGATTATAAATATCCATGGGAAAAGGAGTTTGCCTTAAGTTCGAAGGATTTTATTTTCAGAAATACCTTTGGTGACATAGAAAAGTTGATGGATATCATGAAAGAGAATGACACTAAACCTGAGTTTGAGTTGTATGATGTTGGACATATCTACAATCTTCAATTCTTGATAAGAAGGAATGTCATTCAAACTCCTGTTTGGTTACAATTCGTAACAGGGATTCTTGGTGGTATTGGTGCGAATGTTTATGAAGTTGTACACATGAAACAGACTGCGGATAGATTAATAGGAGAAAATAATTACATATGGTCAGTGATAGGTGCAGGATATCCAGCAGAATTCAACCTTGCAACATTATCTATCATTATGGGTGGCCATGTAAGGGTTGGAATGGAGGATAATATATTTATTGAAAAAGGTGTTCTGGCAAAAAGTAATGCTGAGCTTGTAGAAAAGATGGTGAGGATTGCAAAGGAACTGGGTAGAGAGATTGCAACTCCTGATGAAGCAAGAAAAATCCTTGGATTGAAAGGGATTGATAAGGTTAATTACTAATGTTTATACGGTCATCTGAAACTTGAAAATAAATTAAGTATTTGTTAAAAATTTAATAAAAATAAAATTAAATTAAACAGAAAGGAGGATTTTATGAAGTTACGTTCATGGATTTATGTTACGATATTTTTAGTCAGTTTTTTATTTATATTTTCTGGTTTAGTATTGGCATACAGTGAAAAAGAGCCTATGGTTTTAAAATGTGCTATAGACAATCCCCCTCAGGATATGAAATCAAGAACGATAAAGAAACTGGGCGATTTTGTTGAGCAAAAAACAAATGGAAGGATAAAGTTTCAGTATTTTTATGGGGGTTCACTTATGTCCAAACCCCAGTTTATTGATGGGGTTGCAAAAGGGATTGCAGATATTTCTACAGGCCCTGCCTCTTTTGTAACAGGTAAGATTCCAGAGTTGAGCATATTTGAAGTTTATGGATCATATAAACTTGATAAACATTTAGAGATGCAAGAAGCAATAGAACCAACCCTTATTGAGCTTCTTCAAAAGAAGGGTGTAAGACCACTGCTACTCCAATTAACAGGCAGTACAGTATTCCCTCATAGGACAAAATTTCTTAAAAGGCCTGAGGATTGGAAAGGTCAGAAGATGAGATTAGCCGGTAGATGGCAATCTACACTTGGAGTAAAATGGGGAGCAAGCACTGTTTTTATGGTACCTGGTGAACTTTATGTTGCACTTCAAAAAGGTGTAATTGATGGCTATATGCTTATATGGGATATTGTATATGGCTTAAAGCTTTATGAGGTTTCGCCATATATCATGGATTCAGGATTCAGCAACAATATCGAGATTGTTACAATGAATTTACAGAAATGGAATTCATTAACTCCGACCGATAGAGAAATATTTCTTCAGGGAATAAAAGAAGTTAAACCATGGAATTATTACGAAACATTGAAGTATTATGACTGGCTTAAAGAAGATGTCCAGAAAAAGGGAGCTAAGATTTACCATCTTACCCCTGAGGAAAAGAAGGCTTATCTAAAGGATGCCTTTGCCCTTTGGCCAGAGGTAGAGAAGGTTTCAGGACCAATCGGTAAAAAATTTATGGATATCCTTAAGAATTTTAAAGATGAGTAAGATTTAAAAAGCCAATATAATTAAGTGATGGAGACAATGAATTTTATTGATCTCCATCACTTATTTTTTTAATGGGGGCATATTTTTCATGTCCAATACACCCTTATCAATTTATGAAAAGATAAAAAAGATTAACTTTATATGTGCCTCTTTAGCTGGGTTTATCCTTTTATTTATAACAATTTCTATTTTTATTGATGTATTTTTAAGATATGTTTTTACAAGCCCCAGTATCTGGATTACAGAGGTATCCACATATTTATTCCTCTACACAATATTTTTAGCAACTTCTTTTACTCTCCAGGAAGGAATCCATATTAAGGTAACCTTCCTCATATATAGGTTCAGTGACACCATAAAACGTTACTTCAATCTAATTACTTCGATCTTTGCAATGGCGTTTTGTTTTGTAATGTTATGGCAGACAAGCCTTATGACTTGGTCTGCCTTTAAAGAGAAATGGACATCACCAACCATGCTAAGTGCACCCATGGCTTATATATATGTTGTCATGGTTATAGGTTCTTTTCTTTTACTTATAACTTTTATTCTTCAGACCATCGTTCAGTTTAAAGAATTCAAAAGGATTGATAATCAAGGAAAATAAGATGAGTATAGGATTACTTACTATCATCATTGTTATATTATTGATAATTATCATTGGTATTGGAACACCCATAGGTTTCGGGCTTGGGTTTCTTGGTTTAATCGGAATCCTCCTTTTTTTAAATTTAGGAAATCTTTATCAAATTGCTGAGATTGCAGCAAATACTGGCACTAATATGTTTATGATAGCATTACCGCTATTTGTCTCAATGGCAGAAATTGTATCTTTTTCAGGAGTTGGGGATGATATGTATACAGCTGCCCATAGATGGCTTAGCTGGCTTCCTGGAGGGCTTGCAATCAGTAGTATTGCAACATGTACAGGTTTTGCAGCTATATGTGGTTCAAGCCCTGCAACAGCGGCCACAATCGGATTAATTTCCATTCCGGAGATGATAAAGAGGGGGTATAGTCGTTATCTTGCAATTGGGTCTGTTGCAGCAGGAGGCACACTTGGGATATTAATACCACCAAGTATTACAATGGTTATCTACGGGGTAATTACTGAGGTATCTATTGGAAAACTCTTTATTGCAGGGATAATACCTGGAATTATCCTGGCTACTATATTAAGCTTGGCCATTGCAATTGCTGTAAAGCTTAGGCCTGGATTGGCTCCTCGTGTAGAAGGGGTAACTTGGAAAGAAAGATTTAATTCACTTAAAAGAATATGGGCATTTGTTGTTTTGGCAATTAGTATTATTGGAACAATTTATACAGGTATTGCAACACCAACAGAGGCTGCTGCCATTGGAGCTACCTTTGCAATTATTATATCACTGATCTATAGAAGACTTACAATCAAAAGTATCCATGGAGCATTGGTAAGGACAGTTGCAGTAACTGCTATGATCATGTTCCTTGTTTTTGGTGGCAATACACTTGCATTTTTACTATCAACCTTAACGATACCTCAATATATAACAGAAAAAATTGTATCATTACAACTTTCACCATGGACTGTGATGATTGTAATAAATATTATATTAATCATCATGGGATGTCTTCTTGATCCTATGGCAATCTTAGTTATTTCACTTCCTATTCTCTTTCCAATTATTACAAAATTGGGATTTGATCCAGTATGGTTTGGAATCATAGTAACGATTAATGTAGAAATTGGAATGATTACCCCTCCTGTTGGTCTTAACCTTTTTATCTTAAAAGGGACAATACCCAATGTAAATATGAGGGAGATTGTTTTGGGATCACTTCCATTTGTGTTATTATTAATTTTAGGTTTAATTATTATTATGGTTTTTCCAGAATTAGCTACTTGGCTACCCGGGAAAATGGGTTTTTAAAATAATTAAAAAGGAGGAAGGATTTTGGCTCAGTTAACGATAGATACTCCGAGAGAACATGAAGATCGATGGATTCCAAGTTTCTGTATGATGTGTATGCAGGCAGATGATGGAACCCTTGTCCATATCGAGGACGGGGTAGTTACAAATATTATAGGGAATCCAGATTGTCCAACAAATCGTGGCAAGGTCTGTCTACGCTCTATCTCTTCTATCATGGGACTGTATAATCCATACAGAGTTAAAGCCCCTTTAAAAAGGACAAATCCTGAAAAGGGACCTGATATTGATCCTGGATGGATTGAGATAAGCTGGGACGAGGCGTTAAATATTGTTGCTGAAAAATTAAAAAAGATTAGACAAGAGGACCCACGGAAACTTGTTATTTGGGAGGGGTGGGGATGCGCAGAAAGCCTCTTTATCACACCCAAAGAGGTTGAAAGAGCAACTAATTATGAAGTTCCCGGTCAAATCCTTGCCGAGGCCTTTGGAACACCTAACGTAGTGGGCTCACACGGACCAACATGTTCGATTCATTACGCTGCAAATCTTGTCCATGGACAGCATCCTGAATATATTTCCGATCTCGAACATTGTAATTATCTTATTGCACCCGGAAGAACCGTAGGACCAAATGTAGCAACACCTGGAGCCACTCGTCGGTTTATAAACGCAATTGAACGGGGTATGAAACTCGTTACGATAGACCCTCGATGTTCTGTAGAAGCTTCAAAAGGATATCGATGGATTCCGATACGGCCTGGGACAGAGTTAGCATTTGCTCTTTCAATGATTCATGTAATTCTTTATGAGATTAAGAAGTTTGATGAATGGTTTATTAAGAATAGAACCAATGGTCCATATTTAATTGGTCCTGATGGATACTATGTTAGAGATTCAAAATCAAAAAAACCTTTAATATGGGATCCATTAGATAATAAGGCTAAAACTTTTGACGATCCTTCTATCAAAGACTATGCCCTCGAGGGAGAATATATAGCTGAGGGGGTTAAGGCAAAACCTGCTTTTCAATTGATAAAGGAAAGGATGAAAGAATATACCCCTGAATGGGCTGAAAAGATTACATCTGTGCCTTCCGAGACGATTCGAACAACAACAAGGGAATTTGTTGAACATGCAATGATAGGTTCTACAATTGAGATAGATGGTTTTACCTTTCCATTAAGACCTGCACAGATTGCAGGCTCAGGCCGAGGTGCAGTATCTCATAAAGGTGGAATGTATTTTGATTTATGCACAAAGATTATAAACATGCTTGTTGGTGCTATGGAGGTTCCTGGTGGAGCAACAGGGAATCGCAACCCAGGACCATGTGCAGAAACTTTAAGACCCAACGAGGATGGGGTTGTAAAACCAATTCTTGAAGCCATAGGGGTTCCATGGAAATTTCCTCCAGATCATGTAGACATGGCTGAGTTTTATCCTACCAAACATACAGCTCCACACCTGGCTGTGAGAGCAATTCTTAATCCAGAAGAATATTATCTTACTTATCCTATAGAAGCCTTTCTTATTTGTGGAGCTAATCCTATACGTGCTATATGTGATGCCGAAATTTTTATTGAGGCTTTCAAGAAAGTACCTTTTATTGTGGCCATTTCGACTCAATTTGATGAAACGACAATGATGGCAGATATTGTACTACCAGAGTCATATTTCCTCGAGAGGAAATTCTGTAGATTCTACCTTGTTGTCCATCAATCCATTGCTGATGATGTAAGAGGCCTTGAGATGGCACTTTGTAGAAATCCAGTAAAACCACTTTTTAATACAAAACAGATCGATGAAATTGTAATTGAATTGGCAGATCGTGCGGGTTTCTTAAAAGGAGAGGGTGGCTTAAATGATGTTATTAATCGGACCTTTATGTTAACCGATCATAGAAAGCTTGATCTTAATAAAAAATATAGCCTTGACGAAATAATAGATCGTAGAATAAAACAGATCTTCGGAGATGAACATAGTTTTGAGGAAGGACTAAAAAAGGGGTTTATATATAAATTTTCAGCTACAGGGAAGAAGGGATATAATTATTATTATTGGCCCGAAAATAAGACTCGACATCCAATTTATTTTGAACATACTAAGAAAACAGGAGATACATTAAAAGAGAATCTAAAAAAATATAATGTTAAGATACCTGGTTGGAAAGAAGAAGAACTTGATAACTTTTTTGCATATTTTGAACCAATTCCAAAATGGATTCCTAATGCAGAATTTGAAGCTCCACCAGAATATGATTTATGGGTAGCTAACTGGAAGACACCGTTTATGCCATTTGCAACCGGTGGAACCCAAGAAAATCCTTGGTTGGCTGAGCTACGAGAAGATGATCCCTATGAAATTTTTATCCACATTAATACTGAAACAGCAAAGAAGAAAGGTATAAAAGATGGAGATTGGGTTGAAGTTGAATCCAGGTATGGAAAGACACGTGGGAGGGCAAAACTTACAGAGTTAATTCATCCCGAAGTGATTGGTATCCCAGCATGTTATGGAAGGGGCACTATTCTTATGAATCCTGTTTCCAAAGAAGGTCCACCTTTTAACGTACTTATGACCGCAAAAGACAATATTGCTCTTGATCCATTGAGCGGCACAATTGATGTTGGCCCAAGAGTAAAAATCAAAAAAATCGAAAAGGATAAATTATGACAAGATATGCAATGGTTATAGATTTAAAAAGATGTATAGGATGTGATACTTGTACTGTTGCCTGTAGGGCAGAACATGCAACATCGAAAGGTATCATTTTTAATCGAGTGTTCAAATTTGAAGTTGGAAAATATCCTCATGCTAAATTAGGATTTCTTCCGATTACATGCATGCATTGCGGAAAGCCAGAATGCGAAAAACAATGTCCTACAGGTGCAACAACTCGACGCAAAGATGGAATAGTGGTGATTGACCCTGAAAAATGTATGGGGTGTCAGTACTGTGTAGTAACCTGTCCATATGGAACCCGTTACTATCTCGATGAGATTAAGAAATATGTCAAGGGTTTTGAGACACCCTACGAAAAAAAAGGTCATAAAAAGCATAAACGCGGGACAGTAGAAAAATGTGATTTTTGTATAAAAAGGGTTGAAAAAGGGGAGCAACCGGCCTGTGTTGTCTCATGTATAGCAAATGCAAGATATTTTGGAGATCTTGATGATCCTAATAGTGAAGTTTCAAGATTGATATTTCAGAGAAGGGGATATACACTTAATCCTGAATTGGGAACCGAACCCTCGGTATATTATCTTCCAGATTATTAAGGAGGAAAGATGGAAAATCATTCAAAAGGACATTTCGTTTTTGGAATGAAGATTATTCTATACTTATTTTTAGCAGGGGTAGGGGCAGGTGCTTCTACTGTTGGTTCTATTTTCCATCTATTAAAACCTGAATTTGAGGAAGTTATTAAAGGAGGGACAATATTAGGGGCACCCCTTGTATTAATTGGCTCTATCCTTCTTCTTCTGGATTTAGGTCGTCCAGAGGTGGCATTCCGTGCTATATCAAGGCCTAATAAGGCATGGATTTCAAGAGGAACAATTATTCTTACAACATTTATAATCATTGGAGCAATCCAGATTGCCACATGGATATGGCCATTTCAAGGGTTGGGTAATTATCCAAATCTTCATCTAATACTGAACATAATAAATGGAATATTCGGTATACTGACCCTCATATATACTGGCTTCCTTTTTGATACTACGCGTTCAATACCTTTCTGGTCAACACCAATTCTTCCTTTACTATTTCTAATATCAGGTCTATCAACAGGGATAATGGCTTTAATCCTTATTAGCTGGGGAAATCTACAAGAGGACGTTTTAAAAACTCTCAGCAAGATTGATGTTTTATTGATTATCTTTGAGGGTTTAATCATATTTCTTTATCTTCATGGAATGTATGAAGTCGTAGCAGCAAGGGCTTCTGTAAAAAGAATAATTAAAGGTGACCTCTCGTATGCCTTCTGGGTTGGTGTTGTTGCAATTGGAATAATTCTTCCTCTATTTATTGAGATTTTAGGTGGGAATAAATATTTAATAATAGCATGTTTAGCAGTTCTTATAGGAGGATTTTATGTAAGATTTATAGTTGTTTCAGGAGCAGAAAAAACACCTCTAAATGCGAGTGGTATTTTAATATACTTAACCCCAAGGCCCAAATAATACCCTTTTATAAAACTGAAATTACTTTCACGTAATTAATGGATAAATTTTTCAATAATATATGGAATTAGAAGTTTATCGTATTCAATCAGTCCTTTAGTTAATCTTGCTATTCCTTTAAAATATTCTTCGTGGGCTTCATCTTCTATAATTTGACAAAACTCTGGCACCCAGGATCCTACATGGCTTATTAAAAATGAATCTTCAATTAGAAGTGTTTCTTTGACTGAATCAAAATTCTCCCTTTTCCAGCCATCCATCTCCATTTCACAAAGAAGCCGCATAAAATCCAGTTCAACCCCGATATAATCGGCCGGTTGATGCCACTCTTCAGGGATGTTTATTCCCATCTGTGAAAAAAGATAGTAAATTTCTTGAGCGGGTTTGTTCTGAAGCCTTCCTGTAAGATAAACAGACTCATAAGGAGGTAAAGGGCCTTTTATATAAACACCTCTTAGAAATCGAGTCCACTCCTTTAAAAGGCTTAAAGACTGTTGTGCGAATTTCTCGTAAGAAAAATTTATTAGTATTTTTGCACCTTCTTCGATTTCCTGTAATATTGGTCCGTTACTATATATAGGATTTTCTAAAATCATAAGAGCTGGTTTCCAATCTAACAACCCAATCTTTTGATCAGGGATATAAATATAAAAATGAGACAGATTTTTATAAACCTTTGAACGATTCAAGGCGGTATCTATAAAACTTTCCATAATATTTTTTCCTTTTTTATTTTATTTTAAAATATTTTTATCGGTTTGAACACAAATTCTACAATAAAGAAAAATAAAGATAGAATTTCTACACTCACCTGCGTCATTCCCGTGAAAACGGGAATCCAGCTGTTTTTAAATATTTTTCTTTTCCCTGGATTCCTGCCTTCGCAGGAATGAAAGCTTTAATTCCTATATAAATTGAGCGATTCAAGATTGTCATTGCGAGGCGAAGCCGAAGCAATCTTTAAAATTGTCATTCCGAGCGAAGTGAGGAATCTATAAGATTGCCACGCCCTTCGGGCTCGCAATGACAAAAAGGATAAGTGTTCTCAATGACAAAAAATAAGGCTTGCAATGATAAAGAATAAGGGCTCGCAATGACCTATTATTTTGAGATTGCCACGCTCCGCTCGCAATGACTGAGTCTTGGAGGTTTAAGAGCCGAGGTATGAGTTTGTACAATAGGAATGATAATCCACTTTTGAAACTAAGGCTATTGAAGCTAAATGGAGAATGGGATGATTATTGACAAGGCCACCAAAAAGAATTTACCAGATAAGCCATATAACATCATCACGGAAAAAAGATGCTTACTCTCTGAAAGAAAATTTGACAAATACTTAAAAATTTAATATAATTTAAAAAATTTAAGTGAAAATTAAATTATGTATATCGATAATATTGGATTAAAAATTCGAAATCTTAGAAAACAGAAGGGTTCAACATTAAAACAAATAGCTTCCCGATGTAACTGCTCTACAAGCCTCATATCACAGATAGAAAGGGGTATCGTAAACCCTTCATTTAGCACATTAAAATCGATAAGTGATGCACTTGGTGTTTCAATATCAGAGCTTGTAAGCAATATTAATACAGTAGAAACACCACAGTCGTGTTTGATGAAATCAAAGGAGAGAAAGGTGTTAATTACTGAGGGGGGAGTTCAATTTCAACTACTGACAAGGGATGTAAGTGTCCCCTTTGAATTCATTCTAAATATTTGGCCTCCAGGCACATCCACAGGAAAAGAGGCATATGCCCATGAAGGTGAGGAATGTGGACTTTTGCTTGAAGGAGAACTTGCGATAGAAATAAATGGTAAGGTCTATCGAATGAGACCCGGAGATACTATCACACTTAAATCGTCAACCTCTCATAGGATATATAATCCCGGTAAAAAGAAGGCAATTGCTATATGGGTAAACTCAATACCATGGGTGTTTTCAACAAGATAATAATTAAAATTTAATGAGGAGGTTTGAAATGGAGAAAAAGATGATAAGAAAACCTTTTTTTGAAGACACATCTGTTGGAAGGCTTAAAGAAAAAATCTTTAACCTTTCTGATAAAGAGGTAGATGAAATGTTGAAAGAATATGAAATCCCATCTCCTGGAGAGATGGAAAAACCGGGTTCTTATATTCAGAATACCCTACGAAGAGAACTTGTTGAAAATAGAAGAAAGAACGATATTGTTCTGATTCCTGTTGGTTCTACAGAAAATCATGGAGAACATACAGTAAGTGGATTTGATACACTGCTTGTAACAAGGATTTGTGAGGCAGTTCGTAGAAAGACAAAAAAGATGGGAGCCCCAATCAATATTGCTTATCCAATAAATTATGGAGTTCATCCCCCCTGGCACCAGGGTATGTTTGGAACTGTTATGGTTAGCGATGATGCCTTTGAGCAGACAATCATGCACATCATGTATGGATTATGGAATGACGGATTTCGGAAACAGATATGGATTAATAATCATGCCCAACAAAACGAGATAGAAAAGGCTGTAAAGAGATTCATGAATACCTATCAGCTTCCTGGTTTTTATTTGGCACTTGAATGGCACAGGGCTGTTCGTGAATTTTTTGAAACAGAGGAGTTTGGAGGAAGGCTATCTACGCGTTTCGTTCATGCTGATGAAGCAGAAACATCCCTTGGATTACTTTTATTCCCTGAGATGGTTGATATGAGATATGCAGTTGATACCGGACCAATGAAAGATTTTAATTACCTTCCCGATGGCCATTTTGACAAATCTGTTGAGGATCTTTACAGACCAATTACTTATAAAGCGAGGGCAGGTGATTCACCTCTTGAGCTTGTTGCCACACCAGAAGGTGTTGTTGGAAAGGCATCCTTGGCTTCAGCAGAAAAGGTGAAACGTCCTGTTTTAGCAATTTGTGAATACCTTGTCCTTTTACAAAATGAGATATTAAAGACATGGCCTGCTGGAACAGTTCCTGATCCAGAAAAGACCACATTCCGTACAAATAAAGAGATGGAGCCTTATCTGAAAGAACCAGGGAGTCCAGGGTGGAAATCTGTGTATTATCTACCAAGGATAGGACCATATTAATATGGAGTTTATGCCATGTCACAGAGAAGATATCTTGATAGTATAGGAGAGATAGACCGTTTAGAGCTTATTGCTACAAAGATTCGAAAAAATTCTATCGAAAATATTACTAAATCAAAGGTCGGACATCCTGGAGGGTCACTCTCTGTTGCGGACTTTCTTACCGCCCTCTATTTTGGCCGAATTTATGACTCTGAAACAGATTTATGGGAGAATGTTTTACGTTATGACCCTTCTGATCCTCTATGGCCTAACAGAGACCGTGTGGTTCTGAGTAAAGGGCATGCAGCACCTGCCCTTTATGCCACACTTGCCATGGCAGGCTTCTTCAGTAAAGATCTTTTAAGGATCTACCGTAAGATCGATTCTCCACTTGAAGGCCATCCTGCAATGTATAGAATATTTAATGAAAATGGAAAAATAGTTGAGCATGGAACAAAAGGTGTTGATTTCAGTACTGGCTCTTTAGGACACGGGCTTTCGATAGCTGCGGGTATGGCACTTCATGCAAAAGTCTATGGGTATGATTACAACGTATACGTAATTCTTAGTGATGGAGAGTTTCAGGAGGGTATGACCTGGGAGGCATGTCTTACAATCCCAAACAAAAAATTAAATAATATTTTTGGATTTATCGATTATAATCGCCTTCAAGTGGATGGTTCAGTGGATGAAATAAATAGTCTTGAACCACTTGATGAAAAGCTAAGGGCCTTTAATTGGGATGTAAGGGTAATAAGTGGTCATGATTTTTATGCTATCATCGATAGCCTTGAATATTTTAAAAGGACTCGAGACAGGACAGATAAACCCCTAATGGTTATCGGTAATACTATAAAGGGGAAAGGTGTGACGGAAATTGAAAACGTCTATAAATATCATGCGGTCCCTCTTACAATGGAGGAATACGAAAGGGCTGAAAGGGATTTTCTTTCAAAGATTGAGGTCTTAGAAAAAAAGATTAAGTCTCGAAAGGCTTTCGCAATAAAAGTAAAACCCTTGATAAAAACGAATCCAAAAGAAGAAGAGCAGGACCTGAAAGAGATTATAAGAAAAAATCCCCCACAAAAATATTCTGAACCCACTGCGACAAGGATTGGTTATGGAAATGGTTTGGCACGTCTTGGAGAATACAAAAAGATATTTGTCCTTAATGCTGATTTAGCAGGGCCTTGTGGAACCACAAAGTTCATCGAAAGATATCCAGAAGATGCACCTGACCCTTCTCAGAGACGATCTATAAATGTTGGAGTACAGGAAGCAAATATGATGAGTATGGGGGCAGGGATTGCAAGTTGTGGGAAAATTCCAATTGTTAATAGTTTTGGTATATTTTCAACTGGAAGGGCATGGGAAATGGTTCGTCAGGATATATCATATCCAAGACTAAATGTTAAGATTATTGGAAGCCATACAGGAAGTGCCCTTGGGGAATATGGGGTTAGTCATCAGTCTATTGAAGATGTTGGGGCCATGCGTATCCTTCCACATTTAACAATTATAGAACCCTCTGATGCGATTCAAGCCGATATCCTTATTGAAAAGGCGATTGAGTGGGAAGGACCAGTCTATTTTCGGGTTGGAAGGAATCCAACAGACCTTATCTATAGTGAAAATAATCGCTATGGTGTTAAGCCAAGGCTCGATTTTGAAATTGGAAAAGGATATAAGATTAAGGATGGAAATGATATAACACTTATATGTTCAGGGCCAATTCTGATCCAGGCACTTATTGTGGCACAGAGCGTTAGAGAAAGTGTGCAAGTAATAGATATGCCAACAATAAGACCGATTGATGAACAAATTATAGAAGAGGCTGCCTTGGAAACAGGCTATATATGCACTGTTCAAGACCATTTTGAAAATGGTGGGCTTAGGGATGAAGTCCTTTCCGTGTTGGCAAAAAGAAAGTTAAATATTAAATTTAATTATATTGCCTTATCAGGATTTGCTGAATCTGGTAGTGCTGCAGATATTTATGAAAAATACGGGCTTTCTGCAAATAGAATTATCGAAAAACTCGGATTAACAAAGAAATAGATAGAGGAGGTTAACTCATATGTTCGAGATTCCAAAAAAGATGAAGGCAGTGGTCCTTACAGGGATTGATCAATTTGAGATAAAAGAGGTTGATACCCCAGAACCAGAGGAAGGAGAGGTTTTAGCAAGGGTTGAGGCAGTTGCAATATGTGGGACTGATCCAAAGATCATTAAGGGTGTGTTTAAAGGACTTTGGCCAAAGAGTTATCCAGCTATTATTGGTCATGAATGGGCAGGGACAGTCGTTAAGGTCGGCAATAGGGCATTTGGTTTTAAGGTTGGAGATAGGGTTGCGGGTGAACCACATAAAGGATGTGGATATTGTCGAAATTGTATGACAGGCAGGTATAATATATGCGAAAACTATGGTAACTTAGAATCAGGGCATCGTCATTATGGATTCACAGCACAAGGTGCTTATGCGCAGTATATTTCGTGTTCTATTAAAACAATCCATCACATACCAGATACACTCTCGTTTGAAGAGGCAACAAATGTTGATACAGCGGCAACTGCCCTGCACGGAGTAAAAAGGGGAAGGGTTGGGCCTGGAGATGATGTTGCGGTTTTTGGGCCGGGTGCAGTTGGACTGCTTTCTTTCCAATTCGCTCGAGCCCTTGGGGCTGGAAGGGTGTTTGTGATAGGGAGAAAACATCGTTTAGAACTTGCAGAGAGGATGGGAGCAATAGGTATTGATTTTGAGAAGGACGACCCAGTTGAAAAGATCAAAAGGCTTACAGGAGGAAAAGGGGTTGATGTAGCGATAGATTGTGCAGGAACAGTTGATTCTGTTCAAAAAGCTGTTGCAATGACAAAGAAGGGTGGAAGGGTTGTAATGAATGGGTTTCCACCTTCACCTGTTGAATTACCAATTACACAGATTGTTCTTGATGAAAAAGATCTTCTGGGTGTAAGGGCAGATCCAAATACCTGTGAAGAGGCCATTGCACTGATTTCAAATGGAACAATAAAGATAAAACCAATGATTACACACGTATTTCCGATAGAACAATTTGAAAGGGCACTGAAGGTCTTTAATGAAAGGCTTGAAGGTGCTATCAAAGTGATTATTAAACCTTAAAAATAAAATTTTTTGAGAGAGGAATTCAGTTGAAGTTACTAAAAATAACTGTATTTTGCTTAATTTTACTGAATATTTACAGCATATCCCTTTCTCAAATTACTAACAATCAAGAAACTATTGAGATAACATTTGAAACAGCCTTAGGGCCTGATGGTGTTCCTTCAGGATGGAAGCTAAAGGAAAAAACAGGAGAGGCTGATTTTAAGATAATTAAAGAAGATGGTGAGACAATAGCATATTTTAAAAGCGTTTCTGCCTCTTTCTCTCTTGAAAAACCATTGAATATAGACCCTGTTAAATACCCATTTATCTCATGGAAATGGAAGGTTATTAGACTCCCTGTGGGAGGAGATGTTAGAGATAGAAAGAAGAATGATCAGGCTGCACAATTGTTGATTGCCTTTGAAGGAAGGCAGGTAATTAGTTATGTCTGGGATAAAATGGCTCCAGAAGGAACAATTTCAGATGAATCTATCGGATGGCCCATAAACGCAAAAATTAAAATTATAACTGTTAAATCAGGTTCTTCCGATTTAAATAAATGGATATCCTTTAAAAGAAATATAATAGATGATTATCAAAAATTATATGGAGGTCCTCCACCCCTTTTAAAAGGAATTCGGATACAGATAAATTCTCAACATACTAAAAGCATTGCAGAAGCCCTCTTTGGAAAGATATTATTATCATCAAAATAATTCTAACCCTTTTATGGGGCAAAATTTATAGTTTCAGGAAAGAATTATTAAAGCAAAGCCTCTGCCATTTAATCTTCTTAATAAGGTAAAGGAATTCAAAATAATTAGTTAAAGTGTTAAAAATATGGTATATAAATTAAAACAGAATCAAAAAGGAGGAATTTTAAATGGGTATTATGCGTAATAAACTTATGACTTATGCTGTATTAATAATCTTTTTCTCAACCATAATTATAGGTTTTGCTGGTTGTAGTAAAGAGGCAAAGAAGGAGAGACACTGGAAAAGGGGAGAGAAATATTTTTCTGAAAATAAGTTCAAGGAGGCTATCATTGAGTATAAAAATGTTATACAAATCGATCCAAAAAATGCCCAAGCCCGTTATAAATTAGGTCTTTCTCATCTAAGGGTTGGTCAATTTAGGGAAGCCTTTTCTGAATTTTCAAAATGTGTTGATATCGATCAAGACTTTATAGAGGCCCGGATCCAGCTTGGAAACCTTTATCTCCTTTCAAGGGATAATGAGAAGGCAAGGGAGCAAGCAGAGAAGATCCTTTCCAAGCAACCAAATAATTCATCGGGTCGATTATTAATGAGTTCCATATATATCTTGGATAGAAATCTTGAGAAGGCTATTGAGGAGGCCAAAAAGGCAATTGAGCAGGACCCAAAAAGAATCGATGCCTATCTCCACCTGGCAAATCTTTATATCATGAAAAAAGATTTTTCTAAAGCTGAACAGACACTTAAAGAAGCAATAAAGATAGATGAAAAATCTATGCGGGCTCGATTTGCATTGGCGGAATTCTATCAAAAGACTGGAAAGATTGATCAGGCAGAAGCTGAGTTAATCGAGGTAACAAGGATCGACTCTAAAGATCCTGGCTCTTATATCGCCTTAGGTAATTTCTACGTTTCATTAAAGAAGATGGACGAAGCTGAGAAACAGTTTTTAAAGTCAATCGAGGTTGATCCCAAAAGGATAACCTCGCATCTTCATTTAGGGGATTTTTATCTACTCTGGGGTAAAAAAGAAAGGGCTATTGAGGCCTATCAAAAGGCTATTGAAATCGATTCTAAGGGTATTCCTGCAAGGGCAAAACTTGCGGACCTTTATTTGAATGACAATAAACTTGATAAGGCCTCTGAGGTTGTAGGGAAAATCCTTGAGATTAATCCCAAAAGTCATGATGGAATTTTCCTTAAGGGAAGAATACATCTTGCAAAAAGAGAGTTTAACGACGCTGTAAACTTATTCCAGTCCTATATAAAAGAGAACCCCAAGTCTTTTATGGCTCACCACTTTCTCGGGCTTGCCCATCTTGGAAATAGAGATCTACAACAAGGGAAAGCAGCACTTTCAGAATCTGTTAAACTAAATCCAAACTGGATTGAGGGAAGGCTTTTACTTGCGGACATTAATCTCAGGACAGGTGCATTTGATCTGGCTATTGAGGAGGCCCAGGAGATTCTTAAAAGGAATCCAAAATCGGTTCAAGCAAACCTTATTCTTGGTAACGCCTATCTATTTAAACGGGAAATTCAAAAGGCACAGAAATCATTTGATGAAGTTATTGAGATAGCACCCAATAATCCAAATGGCTATTTTCATAAGAGTCGTTTACTTTTAGCCCAAAGAAAAGATAAGGAAGCAATTGCACAACTGGAAAAGGCTTTATCTCTTCAGCCAAATTTTTTAGAGGCACTGAATCTTTTAGTTGTCATTTATCTTAATCAGAAAGACGTAAAGAAGGCAATAGATAGGGTTGAAGCCCAAACAAAGATTTCACCTCAAAATCCTTTTTTCTATAATATCTTAGGACATGTTTATGAACTGAATAAAGATATTGTTAAGGCAGAAGCAAATTTTAAGAAGGCTATCGAGTTAAATCCAAATATAGCGGGATTCTATATTTCGCTTGGAAATTTTTATGTAAGGCAGAATATTACAGATAAGGCAATAAATGGATATAATGAGGCATTAAAGAAAGATCCCAATTCGTTATCAGCCCTTATGGGGTTGGGAATTATCTATGATACACAGAAAAAATATGAAAATGCCATAGAGTATTATAAAAAGGCATTGAAGATCAATCCGAGGTTTGCTCCTGCTGCAAATAATTTAGCTTACTTATATGCTGAAAGAGGAGAAAATATTGATGAGGCACTGAATTTAGCTCAGATTGCAAAAGAGCAATTCCCCGAGGATCCTCATATATCTGATACGATTGGATGGGTCTACTATAGGAAGAATATATTTAGTAGGGCAATAGTTTATTTAAAAGAGGCTAATGAAAAGATTCAAAACAATCCAATTATGAGGTATCACCTTGGAATGGCTTATTATAAAAATGGAGATATTGAAAATGCAAAGAAAGAATTGAGGAAGGCCCTTGAGCTTGACACAAAATTTCCAGGAGCAGATGAAGCAAGACAAATATTGAATAAATAGTCGATATATAGATTCGATGGAAATTTCAGCATCGAATGAATGGTATAATATTGTTGAGGATTTAAAGAAAGAAAAAGGGATTGCATTAATAATTGGAGCCACTGATACAGGGAAAAGCACACTTGCAAAATTTCTCATTACTAAACTTTGTGAACAAGGTTTAAGGGTTTCTCTTGTTGATGCTGATATTGGACAGTCTTTTCTCGGTCCTCCTACAACTATTGGTTTTCTAACATTTGAATCTCCCATTGATTGGGGATCTATTAAATCGGCTGAGATTTTTTTTGTAGGTTCAACCTCTCCTGAAAATCATTTCAACATTCATCTCACGGGTGTAAAAAGAATGGTCGATAAGGCAGTATCACGGCAATCTGAAATTATCTTAATAGATACCACTGGATATATATCAGGGGAAGGAGGGAAAGAGCTTAAAAGGAGGAAAATCGACCTTATCTCTCCTAAATTTATCATCTCTATTGAGAGAAAGGATGAACTTGATGGGATTTTAGGATTATATAAGGATAATCCAAATTACTTGATTTATCGGATTTCGCCATCTGAAAAGGTAAAAATAAGATCAATGGAGGAGAGGAGAATATATAGGGCAAAATTGTTTCAAAACTATTTTTATAATTCTTCAATTCAAGAAATCGATACTAATAAATTAGAGATAGAAGGGAAGGTATTGAGTTCAAAAGGCTTCTCCATACCCATAAGCTGGGCGTTACAGACAGAAGGACTTTTAATTGGATTAAAAGATAATGATGATGAAACGATTGGTCTGGCCATTATTAAAGAATGTTTTGAAGATAAGGGGATTTTAAAAATATTAACGCCAATTAAAAAAATCATTGGTGTAAAAAAAATTCAACTTGGTTCTATAATATTAAACTCAAATTTTGAAGAAGTAAAAATATAGAGGGTAAGACAATGGAAGCAAAATCTATTGACGAATTAAATATTGGAGATACAGCTCAAATTAAAAAGATAATAACAGAAGAATCAATATATAATTTTGCAATGGCCACAGGAGATTTTAATCCCATCCATCTTGATCATTCATATGCTGAAAAAACAATATTCAAAGGAAGGATCGCCCACGGTATACTCTCTGTAGGTATTATATCAGCAGTTATAGGAAATATTCTTCCTGGAAATGGAACTATATACCTTTCCCAGGAAGTAAAATTTATTGCCCCTGTAAGGATAGGTGATGAAATTACAGTAAAGGTCGAGGTAATCGAGATTATCCCTGAGAAAAATCGTGTTAAACTTAAAACGATATGTTTAAATCAGGATGGTAAAATGGTTATTGATGGAGTTGCATGGGTAATGCCACCCAAAAAAAGTAAAGATAATTTTCAGGGTCCAAGGGATAACTAATTAGTTCTATTTCCCTTGAACCCTAAAAACAAGACAAAAGATTATAAGCTAAATTAATTTAAGCAGTTTTCTTGGATTTTTCGAAAATATCTTTGCCTTCTCTTCATTTGGTATATTCATACGATCAATCGCTTTAATAATTGATTCTACATTTAGATCACCTGGAAATGGGCCAGGATATGGATAGTCAGTACCAAAAACCATATAGTCAGCCCCAAAGAATGCATAACCACACATAAGGGCAGGGGTATTGCCCCCTAATACGGTATCGCCATAAAACCTCTTAAAATATTGCACAGGAGGTTTTGTAAGTTTCATAATTTCTCCTGGGCCAGCAGCTTCAGGAACTGGGATTCTTACAGAAAAAAATGGAATCATCGCGCCACAATGATGTGCTATAAATTTCAAGTTAGGAAATTTTTCCATGACACCACTGTAAACAAGTCTTCCCATTGCCATTGATGTTTCATAAGGCCATCCAAATGCTACGAAAAGGCCATATTTTGCTACTTTCTCACCTGGATAATCAGGAACATCTTTGTCTCTTGCAGGGTGAATCCATATTGGTAAATCATATTGTTCCATTACTTCCTACTTTAAGAAAAGTTCTTCGATTCATTCCCGCTCTGTTTTTTTCTTCTTTTTCCATTTTTAATCCCTCCTCATTATAATATTTTTTAAAAAGGTATATCTCCAAGATTAATATCATTTTCTGTTGTGTCTAAGTTTTTAAATACCTTAGTTTTTCTACCTTTCTTTATCTCTAAATCGAATTTATTATCCTTCAGACCCTCAAACCAGAAATCACCATAACTATCAGTCTTTACTACATATCGTTTACCAGTCCGAGCCTCTTTCAATATGCACGAAGCCCCAATAATAACCTCCTTTTCTACCGGATCATAGACTGTGCCAGCAATAAACTTTTTTGGCAGATTTAAATAGAATACCCTTGGTTTGAGTTTCTTTCCTATCTCAGGTTTCCAGATTTCTGCTTTTTTAATTAAATCTTTGGCCTCGTTTTCATCCATAAATCTAAGGGCCAATGTAGGGCAGGCATCAACGCATCGAGGCTCCTTCCATCCATTATCAATTAAATGGGCACATCCTGTGCATTTCTGGGCAATATTAAGATCTTCATTGAAAAAGATAGTGCTATAAGGGCACGCATCAATACAATTTTTACATCCAGTACATTTCAATGGATCAATAATTACAAGGCCATCCTCTCTTTTGTATATAGCTCCATCAACAGGACAAGAATCCATACAAGGTGCATTATCACAATGCATACAAAGGTGTGGTCTGTAAGCTATTTTAACCTTAGGTACGCTTCCTCTTACCCTTTCGGTCATCCTCATCCAGAACTGCCCTGTGTCGGGCTGAGGTTTTGCAATAGGCGTCCAGTCATTTCCCACGTGCTCATCCTTACATACAATCTGGCAACAATAGCATCCATTACATTTAGATACATCAATAACAAAGACCTTCTTTGTCATTTTTTCGCTCCTTCGATCCATGCATTAAATCTTAAACCTGATGCCGGGTCATACTCCCTTTTAAAGGCTTCAGGATATTTTTCCATCCATTCTTCCATTTGCTTGGGTGTAACTTTTTCAACTTCTGCCAGAAAACCGCTTGTTGCCTGTCCAGCACAATGCTTTGAAATAATAGCCTCAGGGGCTATCGTGTTTATTGCCCCTCCTCTGTCAAGTTTACCTGGGATAATAAAGTCAGCCCGTGCACCATGATCGATTGATATAACACCAGGCATTATCCTTTCCCAGACAATAGCACCACATAAAACTGCGCCTCTTTCGTTATATACCTTAACGATGTCTCCTGTCTTTATTCCACGCTTTTTAGCATCCTTAGGATTAATCCAGCAAGGTTCGTATAAATAGCCATCAAACCCTTTCACCTTGCAGGTTAGAATCTCCCGTGTCCACGAGATATCATCACACTGGGCATGTACCCTCCATCTTCCGTGGTTAGACATCACAAGCAATGGATAAGCCTTTGCCCTCTTGCTTGAAATCCTTTCATCATGTGTCTCTCCCTTTTCAATCCATTTAGGATAAGGTGGCCTCTCCATATCATGAGGGAAGTGTTTTGCAAGGCTTTCTGAATAAAATTCGAGTTTCCCAGAGGGCGTTGGTAGAGGGTTTGCTTCTGGATCTTTATAAAAATTATAAAGACCTGCTGGAGCCTTATCCCAATCCTTGGCAACGGGGATAACATAGTATTGTTTTTCCTGAAATTCCTCCCAACTTATAAGTTTATTAAAACCCATTCCATCAAAAACAGCCTTAATTAGTTCTGCCTCTGTTTTTCCTTCGGTGACTTCTTCGTATTTATCAAGCTTTTTTGCCACCTCACAAACAGCTTCATAATCTGATTTTGATTCTCCTATTGGCTCGATCGCCTTATTCATTAAAAGTACTGTCTGAAAGCTATCTCCGTCTCTTAAGCACGGAACAATATCGTTGACTTCAAAAGTAGTGTTTACAGGCAAAATTATATCTGCAAATAGAACATCATTTTCGAGCCATGGATGTTGAGCAACAATACATTCGATTTTTGGACTTCTCATAGTCTCAGCTATATCATTGCCACAATTCCAACATGTTATTCTACATGGGGTATCTGTCCATATCATATGGATCTCTGTTCCTCCTTGCTCAGGAGGAAGAGGATAAGTATATTTAATGAATTGATCTGAAGTTGGAACCTCATGTCCTCCTGTTCCCCAAAAACTTACAGGAGGATTATTCATAGCCTGTTCGATAAGGGTTTTTGGGATGAGCTGTTTTCCCCATGGAGTTGGGGTTGTCTTGTGTGGTTTGAGTAAACGTTCTCCCTCAGGAGTTTTTGAAAGGCTCTGAAACATACCAAGATGACCACTACCAGTAGCCAAGATATTTTTTGGCATACCCTGATAGGCAATTTGTGCTTGATGAACCCCTGGTTTCCCTAATCCTTGCATCCCTAAAAGAATGACCTCTAATCGGGCAGGTTCATGAGAGTAAGGACCTCTTGCCATTCCTCCGCCAAAATAATGGCCAATAGAAACCCTTTTTTTTGCCCAATCCCTTGCAAGTGCTTTAATTGTCCATTCAGGAACACCACATTTTTTTGAGGCCCACTCTGGTGTCTTAGGGATCCCATCTTCTTCTCCCATAACATAGGCCTTGATTTTATCAAACCCCACAGTATGCGTTTCTACATATTCTTTATCGTAAGTTCCCTCTTTAATCCACATATATATAATTGCGAGTTGAAGGGCAGCGTCTGTATTTGGTAGGATAGGAATCCACTTATCCGCATGTATTCCAACTGAATAGTTGACATCAGGGCAGATATAAATCTGCTTGATCCCTATCTCTGACCAATAAAAACATAGTCTGCTTGCCAGCTGTCCTCTAAATCCCCATGGAGTTGTCTCAGGATCTCCTCCCCAAACAACTACCATATCACTATTTTCACATATGTCTTTTACGATATTTTCAGCAGGATTCATCATGCCTATAAGTCCAGGACCCCATACATGTTTTGCTCCCCAGTACCAGCCTTCCCAACTATCTGGATTTCTTACCTGCTGAGTGAATCCACCCATTTTATCAAGAAGAAGGGTAGGGCATCCATGCGCAGCATGAACAAACTTACACTCGCCATGACCGTCTCCCTGCACAAGTATTGCAAGGGGACCATAGGTTTCATGAATCCTCTTAATTTCATTGGCTATAATTTCAGAGGCCTCATCCCAGGAGATCCTTACAAATTTGCTAATCCCACGGTTTTGTGTATTACGCTCACCATTGGGGTCCCAATCTATCCTTTTCAATGGATATTTAATCCTATTTGGAGAATAGACCCTTTTCTTGTAAGCAAGACTGAAAGGTGAAGGCACAGATTTCATTAAAGGTTCGAAGGTCTTTCCATTTTTTGTAATTTTCCATGGATTAAAATCTTTTGGATCATATTTAGAATCGAAATGAAGTGGCCTAACACGGATCACTTTTCCATCCTTTACGTCAATAGCACAAGGCGCTGCCCCAAACATACCACCACTTAGTCCCAAGGCTTTAATAACTGTCTTCTCTTGCCCAAATAAAACCTTTTTCTCTTTTTTCCCTTTAGAAGTCTTTGTTTCTTTTTTCTTGGATGCCAACCTATATACCCCCTTTAAATTAAATTGGTTATTCTTTATAAAAAAATTATTCTACTAAGTCAAGATAAAATAAATCATTGGAGTTTCCTGAGTTTTTATCCGAAGTGAAAACAGAGCTGAAAATCATCAAGGTTGTTTGGTTTAACTCCCCGCAATGCTGTCTTATCCGGATAAAGGCCTTAATTAACTAAATAGTTTCAATGAATTAGAAAAAATTATTATCAAAAACTCAGGAAACTCCAGAAAATAAATCAGACCTCTGAAAAGTCCTGAATTGGTTAATCCCTCCATACCTACCCTTAAGATAAGAGGAGATTGGTGAGTATTGTTACAGACTTGAATAAATTTTTCAGAGACCTAAATAAGTGGATGTAACTATAAATTCTTTGAAGGCAGAAATCCAACATTTCAAATTTTTGTTGGATTCCTGCCTCCCTGGATGTGTGGAATTCACACATTTTTTAGGCTAAGTTTAATAAATATGACGACAGGGCCAGATACCAAGTTTAACAATCTTACCATTTTGAAGCTGATCAACTCTAACAGCATCAACCCCTTCAATCTTACCCGGACCGTATGTTAGGGGAGTACTACTTAGTCCACCGGTGTCAAGATTTTTGATCTGATAAAATCCATGTGTAAGCACATCTACAGGCTTAAGTTTTTCAAACGGAACCTTCTGCATTGCCAATCTCAGGGCTTCTGTCTGGATCATTGCCTCAAGTAGTCCTCCTACATACTGGATGTGTCCGACCCATTTTTCTGGATGATACTTCTTCTGAATCTCATGAATAAATCTTATTCCTGGAGTGGATAAATCATCAAAGGGTGGAAAACTTCCTGCACAAACATATCCATCCCCAAGTTTTCCCATAGCAGGAGCAAAGACGGCTATATGACCTGGTGTTGCAACGCCAAAAACAATCTTATATTCTAAATGGGGTCCCATACCAAGTCTTACCATCTCTTTTACGGTTGGTTGAGAACCTGGATTTACCATTACCCCAATGGCAAGATCAACCTTATTCTGTTTCAACCACATGAGCTGTGTGGTTGGGGGGGCAGTTGGTACCAATGGGACATACTGGCTTCCTACAAATTCATAACCAATCTTTTTTAGATATGCCTCCATTTCTGGTATCTCTATTGACTTACCCATTGCATTATCAGCAGTAAGATAAGCAACCCTCGGTTTTCTTGCCTCTTTCCAGTTTTCTTTAAACCAATCTGCAATTGCAGCCAGAGAGTCCGTGTATATTGGATAGTATGTAAAGATGGTCTGTGGCGGTTTTAATAAATAAGGACCTGTAGCCATACTTGTTGCCCCCATTCGATCCTCATTAAGCCTGTCTTTTAAGGCAAGGGCAATCGGAGACCCTGATATTCTGTAAACAAGCATTCCTTTAGCCTTGAGTTCTTCATAGATGGTTAGTGCCTTTGCTGGCTTTAATTCGTCATCCCTCCAGAGTACTTCAAGAGTGATATCAGCAGGAAATTTTTCTTTCCGCCATGGAGCAAGATTCTTTGTTTCATTTACATATTTTGCGTAATCTTGAAAAGCTGCTAAAACAGCTGCCGAATCCTCAGCATAAGGTCCGGTTAAAGATTGAGTGCCAGAGATGTATAGTTTCTTCTGTGCCTGAGAAACAGAAATAAAGATGAAAGATGCAAGAATTAAAACCATTATAATAAATAGAATTTTTTTCTTATTCATTTTTTTTCCTCCTTTCCTATAAAAAATTTTTTTATGGGTTATCTAATAATTTTATTAATAAATTTTTCTTCTGTCCATTTCACCCCCTTTCATAAATATATTCTTCATTCTTCGTGAGAAAAAGGCCATAGTTTTAAGTAAGTCTTGATTAAGTCCCAGCGATGGGCAAGCCCTCTTGGTTCAAAGATAAGAAACAGGATGATAACTAAACCCCTTGTGATTAAACCGAGAGAGGCAGCAGCCTGTGCAGCAACAATTCCAGAAAGTATAGGTCCTACGATAGTTACAAATTCATCCAGAAGTTTTAGAGCTATGGCACCCATTATAGCACCTGTTGTGCTTCCCATCCCTCCAACAATTAACATTCCAAGGTACCAAACAGAATCCATAAAAGGAAACTGATCAACACTTGCGAATGCAAAATAGTGGACTAAAAGTGCGCCTGCCACTCCAGCATACAGGCAACCAATAAAGAAGGCCTGTAATTTATAGCTCCAAAGACTGATACCCATTACCTCAGCAGCAAGATCATTATCTCTAATGGCTACAAAGGCCCGACCAGCCCTTGTTCTTAAAATATTCTTTGTAATAACTGTTGCTAACAAGGCATGAAACATTACTAAATAAAAGTAACTTGCCTTCGATCTAAAGACGAAATTCCCTATCTTTGGTTTTGGGACAGGTAAACCATCGGCTCCTCCTGTAATACTCTGGAATTGAAGAATAAGCCATATGATAATAAAATGGGCTGCAATTGTAGCCATAATTAAATAAAAACCTTTTATTTTCAGTGAAGGTAGTCCAAAGATTAAACCTACAATACCTGCTGCCAGTGCTGCACAGGGGAGTGATAGCCAGAATGACCAACCAAGCTTTGCAGTCAAAATGGCTGATGTATATGCCCCAACAGCCATAAATCCAACATGTCCAATTGAAATCTGACCACAAAACCCTGTTAATATACTCAGCCCATGTACACTGACAATAGCAATACCAATCATTGTCATTAAGGTTAAAAATCTGTCCGAAAGGAATAGTGGACAGCTTGCAAGAAATATAATGAAGATTAATAGAAGTATCCATTGATTGGTAGTTTTAAATATGGCCATATCCTGGCCATAATTTTCAAAGAATTTCATCTATTAAATCCTCTCTATTCTTTCAAGACCAAAAAGACCATGTGGCTTAAAAACAAGAACGATAATCATGACTATAAAGGGAAAAACATGTGCTAATCCACCCCTTGGAAGAAGTGGGTCAAGATAGCCAGCTGCAATATTTTCCAAGATCCCAAGTATGATTCCAGCAAAAATAGCGCCACCAATAGAATTTACCCCTCCTAATAGTACTACAGCAAAGGCCTTTCCGCCAACTTCGGCCAATGGTATCATGACTCCTGAAACAGCTCCGAGAAGAATACCTCCAATCACGCCAACGATACAAGCCACTATCCATGAAATTGCATAAACTGTAGTAGCTTTTATTCCTAAGCTCTGAACAACTTTCAGATCCTCTGCAGTTGCTCTCATGGCTAATCCCATTTTGGTATAACGAAAGAAGAGAAGAAGGATTGCAACTATAATAACAGAGACAATAAATCCAATAAAAGGTTCTGATGGGATTGATATCTTACCAATCCTAACTGCCAATGTTGGTAAAACCCCATGATAAGTTTTATATTCACCACCCCATATGAAAGTTGCCAGCCCTTCTAAAACACTGGCTAAGGCAATAGTCATCATAATGATTGCAAGTTCAGATTGACCAATAAGAGGCCTAAGGGTAAGTCTTTCAATTAGAATACCCATTACAATTGCAGAAGCTATGGACAATAAGATAGTGGTCCATATTGGAAGACCTAATACGACTAAAAAGGTGTATCCGAGATATCCCCCCATCAAAACGAAATGTCCTTGTGCGATATTGAATGCACTTGAACATTTAAGGATTATAACAAATCCTAAGGCGACAAGGGCATAGACCATACCAAGAGCAAAACCTGTTACTACCAATTGGAGGAAGAAGTTCATAATGATACTCCTTACAATGATCTGATCTTGAGAGATATTCTAAATGAACCCATTTCTCCGTCTCGATGTTTAACTGGAACCTCTATTGGGATTTCTATTTTATCATTATATATGGCTTTAATCAGTTCGTGATATTTCTCCATAAGAAATCCTCTCCTGATTGTTCTTATTCTTGTTAACTCTTTATCATCAGGATTAAATTCTTTATAAAGAATGATAAATTTCCGTATCCTCAGTCCTTCTGGAAGAGACTGATTTACTCTTTCAATCTCCTTCTTAACAATTTCATAAATCTCTTCCTTTTGAGAAAGATCAGCAAAGGTTGTATAGCTAATCCTTCTTTGTCCAGCCCAACGACTTATATTTTCGTAATTAATGACAATAATTGCAGAAACGTATTTTCTCCCAGGTCCAGTAAATACAAGTGCGTCTTTAATATAAGGGCTGAATCTTAGTCGACATTCTATAGATTGGGGGAAAAGTGTTTCCCCATTTGCAAGATAGACAACATCCTTTAGACGATCCATAACAATTAATCGCCCATCATCACTAAGAACCCCCAGGTCACCACTATAAAACCATCCGTCTCTAAGGACATTCAATGTTTTTTCAGAATTCATATAATAACCAGAAAATGTTCCTTCATGATTGGAGATAATCTCTCCATCGCTTGTTATCCTTACCTCTATTCCTGGATAGACATTGCCAACCGAGTTATAATTAAGTTCATCATTCTTTAACCCTGCCAGGACCCCTCCTTCTGCAGTTCCATATATGCTTTTTAGAGGCAAATTCAAGGTATGATAGAATTTAAATACTTCGGGACTAAGCATGGAATCAGTGCTGTAACAAATCCTTGCCCTTGTAAGACCAAGGCTCTTTTTTATTGGGTTAAATAGAATTAGGTTCGAAAGATAATAAAGTATCTTTAAAAGGATATCAGGTTTCTGTCTTTTATATTTTTGCCCTGTCATCTTATATCCGATGGGCATAAGTTTATTGAAAAAGAATCTTTTTAAGACATCTCCCTCAAGGATTTTAGCCTGGATTGTAGAAGCACGATGTTCCCATATCCTTGCATTGTAAAATACAATATCAGGACAGATCTCTTTTATATCCCTTTCGATTGTTCCAGTCTCTTCTGCAAAATTAAGTGTACAGGCTGAAAGAAGATGGCAACCAATTAAGAATAATTTATCTATCATTCTTATAGGTGGTAGATAAGGTAAAAGATTATCCTTTTCGAACCATGAATCGTTGTTAATTTGATTTATTGCATTAATTCTTAAACTCTTAAAAGTATGCAATGCTCCTTTAGGAGGTAACTCAGTTGTTCCTGCGGTGTATATTATAGAGCATATATCTTCTTCTTTTAAGCTTTCTAAATTTTTTTCAAATAATCCGGGGTACTTGGTTTCATATTGTTCACCAAGTTTTTTTACTTCTTTATACCCTATCAATATTGAATGATTATAATGGGCCAATCCCTTATAATTCCAGTATATAATCTTCTTCAGTTCAGGAATAAGATCAATGATAGAAAGAAACTTATCTACCTGCTCTTGATCCTGAACAATGGCAAATCTTGCTTGAGAATTCTTCACAAAGTAGGTAAGTTCTGAAGAGGGAAGATCGGCATCCAGACCTACTGAGATTCCATGATTGGTTTGACAGGCCAATTCAGCAAAGTACCATTCAGGAGAATTATCACCAATAATTAAAAGCTTATCACCTGATTCAAACCCAAGGGATAATAGACCAAGTGCGAGATACTTTACATTGAGAAAATAATCTTTCCATGAATAAGGTTCCCATATTCCAAATCTCTTTTTTCTCATCGCCTTACGATCGGGAAAATTTTCATAATTATATTTAAGAATTTCAGGCCATGTCTTTCCCTTTTTAGAATATATATTCTCTTTTATAAAATTGGATTCGTTTTTTTCTTTCAAGCCAACCATCTTTTCTTTCTATGATAGTGTTTTACTTCACGATAGCTTTTTCTCGTGCCAAGGGCTGATAATCCCATATAAAATTCTCTGATGTCATCATTATTTCTTAAGTCCTCAGCTGGTCCGCTAAGGACAACCCTACCATTTTCCATAACATAACCGTGGTTTGATATACCAAGTGCAGCAATGGCATTCTGTTCTACAATGAGCATAGACATTTTCTGCTCTTCGTTTATTTTTTTAATAATCTCATATATCTCCTGCACAAGAAGTGGGGCAAGGCCAAGAGACGGTTCATCAAGCAGTAAAAGTTTTGGTCGAGACATTAATGCCCTACCAATAACAAGCATCTGTTGTTCACCGCCAGATAGATATCCACTCATTTGACGGCTGAGGCCTCTGATTTTCGGGAACCAGTGATAAATCATTTCCATATCTTTTTTTATTTCCTGGCGATCATTACGGCGGTAAGCTCCCACCAATAGATTTTCCTCAACGCTAAGATGCTCAAGAACTCTTCTACCTTCCATAACCTGACTTATCCCAAGGCCAGCAATCTCTTCTGGTCCAAGGTTATCTATTCTTTTCCCATCAAATTCAATATTTCCTTCGGTTACTTCTCCCTCTTCTGTCCTAAGCATCCCTGAGATAGCTTTAAGTGTGGTTGTTTTTCCAGCACCGTTTGCCCCAAGGAGTGAAACGATTCTACCTTCACCTACTTCAAGTGAGACGCCTTTAAGAACCTGAATCACACTCATATAACGAACTTCTATATTGTTTACCTTAAGCATAAATCCTTTCCTAACTATTTCTCTTTTCCTAAATAGGCACTAATTACCTTTGGATTGGAACTAATCTCTAAGGGAGTCCCCTCTGCAATCTTTTTTCCAAAATCAAGGACAACCACCCTATGAGCAAGATCCATGACTACACCCATATCGTGCTCTACAAGGATGATTGAACTTACGCCATCCCTTAAAACTGGTGTATTTGGATATGTTTCTCCCTGACCTTCAAAGATATCTATGATGAATCGAGCCATATCTTCCTTTTCTTCTAAGTTCATTCCAGCCATGGGTTCATCAAGTAGGAGGATTTTTGGTTCAAGGGCCAGCGCCCTTGCAAGCTCAACCCTTTTTCTTAATCCATAAGGGAGTACGCCAACAATCTTTTTTCTAATAGGTGCAATCTCCATAAAGTCAATAATCTCTTCGACAATCTTTCTATGTTCGATCTCCTCATTTTTAGCCCATCCTAAATATAGTGCACCAGTGATGAAGTTCTGCTTCATAAGGGCGTGTCTTGCAGCCATGATGTTATCTTGAGTTGTAAGACCTGTATAGAGTTCTATATTTTGAAATGTCCTTGCTATGCCAAGTTTAGCAAGTTTATCCGGACGCATTCGGGTGATCTTTACTCCCTCATAATATATCTCACCTGATTGAGGCTTATAGAAACCATTGATGCAGTTAAGTAATGCGGTTTTTCCAGCTCCATTAGGACCAATAATGGCTAAGATCTCTTTATCCCTAAGTTCAAGACTAACATTTGAGAGGGCAGAGACTCCACCAAAATTTAATGAGATATTTTCAATTTTTAGCTTAACATCATTTTTCATAGAAACTAATATAATCTCTCTATTTTGCCCATGGCAAATTGCTTCTTCAATTCTCTTTTTAAGATCTTTCCAGTTTGGCTTTTTGGAAGATCTTTTACAAAGATAAATTCTTTTGGAACTTTAAACGGTGAAAGTCGAGATTTAAGGAAAAGTTTTAGCTCATCCGAATTGATTCTTTCGCCAGTTTTTGGGACTATAAAGGCAGTTACACGTTCTCCCCACTCTTTATCAGGAATGCCTATAACAGCACAAAGCTCCACTTCAGGCTTTTTATATATTACCTCTTCTACTTCTCGGGGATACACATTTTCGCCCCCTGTTATAATCATCTCCTTTATGCGGTCAATTATATATAAATACCCATCTTCGTCCAGAAAACCTATATCACCAGACCTGAGCCATCCATCATCCCAAAATGCAACACGTGTTTCTTCAGGATTGTTTAGATAACCTTTCATTACATTGTGTCCCCTTATGCAGATTTCACCTTCTTCACCAGTTTTAACCTCATTCCCATGCAGATCCCTGATCTCTACTTCTACACCTGGAACAGTTTGTCCAACCGAACCTATAACATGACGGTATATATGATTATATGTGACTGCTGAAGCGGTTTCTGTCATTCCATAGCCTTCATAGATTGTAAGGTCAGTTTCCTCTTTCCATTTAAGAACAATCTCTTTTGCCATAGTTGCAGCAGCTGAAAAGCAGTAACGCACTGCCCCAAGTTTTTCCCTTAGATTTTCAACATTAAGGAGCCTTGCGTATACAGTTGGCACCCCAAATAGCTTTGTTATCTTGCCTGATTCTGTATGCCAAAGGACTTGATCCATATCGAATGACGGGATTAGCTCCAAACAGCCACCACTCATTATGGTTGCATTCATAATATGCATCTGGCCAAAAACATGATTAAATGGCAAAAAACATAATGCCCGATCGAAAGGGGTGGAGCGTTCGGAAAAGGCTACATTATGGGCAGAAACATTTATGTTTTCATGACTTAGCATCACACCTTTGGGTGTTCCAGTTGTTCCTCCTGTGTAAAGAATTGCTGCTATCTCATTTCTATCTCTTTTAACAGCCCGAAATGTCTTAGTTCCCTTTTCACAAAGTCCATTTATATCCATATCCCCATTGTTTGAAATAATCTTTTCAATACCTAATGACCTTTTAAAATCAATAATATCATCAAGTTTTTCATCAACGGTAAAAAGGATTTTTGGCTTTGAGTGCTCAAGAAGCAAACCAAGTTCGTCATGTTTTAAAAGACTTGAAAGGGTTACAGCAACTCCTCCAGCCTTTAATATACCAAAATAGACTATTATCCAATCCATAGAATTAGGCATGCATATCCCTATAAAGTCACCAGATTTAATACCCATATTTAATAGCCCAGTAGCTACTAAGTTGGACTTCTCATTAAGTTGAGCATAGCTAATCTCCTTACCAGCCTGACTTATAGCAGGCCTTTCTGGAAAGAAAAAGGCCGATCTTTCAAGATTAGTTGCTATATTCATAAATACACCCATTAATTTTTTAATTGTCTAATATTTAAACAAATTAAAATATTTTGTCAATAAAAAATTTTCTTGAAAAAAATTTTTTTATATAATAATCTTATGGGTAATATGAAAAGATTTAGACCCATTAAACAACAAAGGATTTCAGCAGAGGTTGCAGATCAATTAAAACAGTCTTTTCTAAATGGACACTTCAAAGCTGGAGATAGACTTCCATCAGAAAAAGACCTTGCAAATGAGTTTCAAGTCAGTAGGATTGCAATTAGAGAAGCCTTAAGAATACTTGAAAATTCTGGATTTATTACTACACGTCAGGGAGTAAATGGCGGTGCATTTGTCAGGGAGCTAACCTTCGATCATATAACCAATGCCTTTTTAGACCTTTTTTTAGCAGATAAGATATCAATTCCCGAGCTATATCACGTTAGACTCCTTGTAGAGCCAGAGATTGCGGGGTTGGCAGCTTCAAATGTTACACAACAATACGCTGAACGACTTAAAAAAGCAGTTGAGAATGAAAAACTTCCTACATCATCCTTACAAGAAGACATTGAGATGAAGACGGCTGTTCATTATATCTTGGCCGAAATGTGTGGAAATCGTTTTTTAGAAGCTATCCTTAGATCATCCATGAAGTTAACACATCGGATTATTGAGATAGTAAATCCAGATCCATATACCTTACATCCTGCTGGAATGCATGACAAAGTGGTCGGGGCAGTTTTGGCAGAAGACTCTGAAGAGGCTTTTTCTCAAATGAGGAGACATTCCATAGAATTCGGAGAAATTCTAATCAATATGGAAAAGACATATCGGGAAAAAAAGGCCTTATCTTTAATTTAAAAATAGGGAGAGTATTATATGGGAGAAAGGTATGTTTTAAAGGAATTAAGCAGATATGCCATTGGAACCTGGGCGGATATTATTTATAGGAATTCAATCCTTTATCCAGACCTTGAGGCTTTTATATACGGAAAAGAAAGGGTTACCTTTGAAAGATATAACAAAAGGGTAAACAGACTTATACATGCCCTCAAAAACATTGGAATTAAAAAGGGTGATGGGATAGGAATATTCTCATGGAATTGCCTTGAATACACAGATATCTATGGAGCAGCAATGAAAGGGGGATTTATATTGTCCCCCTTTAATCCAAGGTTGAAGGCAAATGAAGTAGAATATCTAATTAATTACTCAGGTGTGAAGGTACTTTTTGTTGGTAGAGAACTGGTCGAGATAATAAATGATCTACGATCAAAGTTTAAAGAGATTAAATTTTTTATTTGCCTTGAATCAGAATCTATAGATATGGTTACTTATGAAGAATTTGTTGAAGGTCAAAAAGAGACTGAACCAGATATATTTGTAGATGAGGAAGATCCTTTCTTGATCCTTTATACAAGTGGAACTACAGGAGAACCTCGTGGAGCCCTTTATACAGAGGGAAAGACAATCGAAAATACAAGGACCAAGGTGATTGAGCTTGGAATAGAGACAGGAAATCGTCACCTTGTTGTACTTCAGCTTTTTCATATCGCAGGGTTCACTCACTTCTGGTCATTCTTTTATATTGGAGGATGTAATATCCTACTACAAAATCGTTCATTCGATCCAGAGACTACACTTAAGACTATTCAGAATGAGAAGATAACAGATATACATATTGTGCCAACCCAGTTGATAAGTATGCTTGCCTTCCCAGAGGTTGAAAAATTTGATTTAACGAGTTTAAAGAGGATCTGGTACGGTGCATCTCCAATGCCAACAGAAGTATTAAGAAAGGGTATGCAAAAATTCGGACCGATCTTTATGCAGGGTTATGGTCAAACTGAGTCAGGCCCGGATATAACATATCTATCAAGGAGTTCACATCAAGTCATTGATAAATCAGCTGAAGAACAAAAGATACTTTCATCTTGTGGACAACCATGTTTAGGAGTCCATGTAAGAATAGTAGACGAAAATAATCAGGATCTGCCTCCATATGTTGTTGGAGAGATAATTGTTCAGAGCAAAGCCATAATGGTTGAATATTGGCGTAAACCAGATGAAACAAAAAATGTTTTGGTTGACGGCTGGCTACATACCGGGGATATGGGATATTATGATACTAAGGGATACATCTACATCGTTGATAGAAAAAAAGATATGATAATCAGTGGTGGAGAGAATATCTATCCTCGGGAGATAGAAGAGGTGCTCTATAGGCATCCTGCAGTATCTGAAGCAGCCGTAATTGGGGTCCCTGATGAGTTATGGGTGGAAAGGGTTCACGCTGTTATCGTTTTAAAAGAAGGGAAATCTGCAACAGAGCAAGAGATTATAGAGTTTTGTAAACTCAATATGGCCCGCTATAAGGCACCAAAATCGGTTGAATTTGTTAAATCCCTTCCAAAGAACCCTCAGGGTAAGATTCTAAAGAGGGAACTCAGGGAAAAGTATTGGCAGGGACTTGGAAGAAGGATTTAGAGAATTACTTAAATTTTTTTTATTGATCGAGGTTGGGCACTCCATCTTTATTCCATCCTCTAAGTGTATAATAATCTTTTAACATCTTATCAAGTTCCTCTCGACGAATTACTTTATTATCCTTTCCCAAAGGTTCTTCAAAAAATCTTTTTGGCAATGTATCATCTTTGCCTGTAAGACCTTCGCGGATGTTGAAAAGGCGGGTTTTATTCTGTATATTGGAAGATATCTTCCTTAATCCTTTTTCATCAAGATTCAGTCCTGTTGTTAGTTCGACAATCTTTGAGAGGTAGGTCCAGTCCCAATATATATCCCTATAAAATCGACACAATATCAATGAATCATGGATATTAAATCTATCCTCAAATTCAAGAAAAAGTTTTGCCTTTCCTTCTATCTGTTCTGAAGGTATCATTCCTGAAAGCTCAGCCTTATAAAAAGTTGCCCTCAAATGACATGCCCCTCGATCAGAGGTTGCATAGGCAAGTCCCATTCCTTTTAGGACCCTTGGGTCATAGCCCGCAGGATCAAGCCCATTAACATGGATGGCTATATCTTCCATATCCCATTCCTTTGCAGCATAGCGAATACCTTCTGCCAAAATAGAACCAATTCCTTTTCTGTTTGCAATCTGATAAAGAAGATCAGCAATTCGATCAACATCACCCCATTTAATCTTCTCATCAATCCTTCCCATCTCTGAGGCTTCTATCGCAAAGGCACATAGGCTTCCTGCTGAAATTGTATCCATTCCTAAACGATCACATATATCATTGAGATAGGCGACTTCCTCGATATCATGAACCATACAGAGACCGCCAAATGCATATATAGTTTCGTATTCAGGTCCTTCAATCTTTAAACCCTTATGTCTTCCTTCCTTAACTTCACTTAAATTTCCACATGCCATAAAGCATCTTGCACAGGCAGATGGTTTTACATTACAGCGTTCAAGCAGCGACTCGGCACTCAATCTTTCCCATCCATCAAATGTTCCAAGGTGCCAGTATTTTGATGGAAATCCTCCTACTGAATTGTTCATGGCTACAAGCATAGGTGTTCCCAATCTTCTATAGGCTTGAGCCCCTGGACTGTCTTTTCCTCTATCAAGCGTCTCTTTAGCAAAACTTTCAAGAGCAAGAGGGTTAGCAACTTCTCTCCGCTTATCTCCATAAAAGACAATGGCTTTAACCTTTTTAGAACCCATGACCGTCCCAACACCTGTCCTTCCAAGAGACCTCCAGTAATCGTTTTCAATAACTGCAAAGCGAACAAGATTTTCACCAGCTGGACCAATCACTACTGAAGAAGCCCCTTTCTGGTTAACTCGTTTTAAGACCTCATCTTCAGTGTAGTATGTATCTTTTCCCCATAGGTCTTTTGCATCATGAAATGTTACTCCTCGATTAGAAATCTCTATCCAAACAGGCTCATCTGAGGATCCCTCGAGGATAAACATATCATAGCCTGTGCGACTCATAGACTCTGCTGCCTTTCCTCCAGAATAAGATTCAGAAAAAATACCTGTAAGGGGCGATTTTGTGAATACACCATGACGGCAGGAACCATAAATCTTTGTATCAGTTGCTGGCCCAATGGCAAAGATCAGTTTATTGTTCGGGCTTAAGGGATCTATACCAGGGGGGTTTTCATTAATTAGATAATGGATTCCCAACCCCTTTCCACCGAGATGTGTCTCAGTTACATTTTCAGGTATAGTTTCTTCTTTGAAAGACTTCGACTTGAGATTTATCCTCAATAATTTATTAAAAAATCCTTTCATAAATTTCTCCTTAATTAAGTTATACTTTAATTATATTCATCATTTTTAAAAAGCTTTCAAGCCCTTTAAGTAAAATTTTCATAACTTTCAAATCGACATCTCTGAAAAATTGCTTAAAAGATTGGTGAGGTTCTGGCTATCATAATAACCCCATTTTATCTTCCTTTATTGGGATTGTTTCGTAATTCCGATCCTTTTCCCTATGTCATTCCGAGCCTTTTCCCTATGCCATTCCGAGCTTTTTATCTATGTCATTCCGAGCGTAGCGAGGAATCCTTTTTTAGATTTCTCACATTCGTTCGAAATGACAGATCGAGGGTGATTCCTCACATTCCTCTAAATGATAACCAGCCCTTTATTATTCAATCCAATTCTTTCATACCTTACCACTTTGTCATTCCGAGCCTTTTCACCATGTCATTCCGAGCGAAGCGAGGAATCTTATCTTTAGATCTCTAACCTCCGTTAGGCTAAGGTAACCCCAGAGAGCTCTGAAAAATTATTTAAAAATCT